>SYOX01000064.1 GCA_005804885.1 Pseudomonadota bacterium | reverse complement strand
CGCGATCTCCAGCGCCTGCTCGCCCGTGTCCGGCTGGCTGATGAGCAGGTCGTCCGTGCGCACCCCCAGCTTCCGGGCGTAGCCCACGTCCAGCGCGTGCTCCGCGTCGATGAAGGCCGCCACCCCGCCGAGCCGCTGCGCCTCGGCGATGCAGTGCAAGGTCAAGGTCGTCTTGCCCGAGGACTCCGGGCCGTAGATCTCGACGATACGACCCCGCGGGATGCCGCCGATCCCCAGCGCGATGTCCAGGCTGATGCTCCCCGTCGGCACACCCTCGATCTCGGCGCCCAGCGGCTCGCCATCGCCCAGGCGCATGATCGCGCCCTTGCCGAACTGCTTCTCGATCGCGCCGACGGTCAACTCCAGCGCCTTGTCCTTGCTCATCTCTCTGGCCATTTCTTGTCTCCCCACGCGTTCGGTTCTGGACCGCCTTGATTTTCACCCCCCTCATCCTCTACAAGAGGGGCGCTGACTGAACAACCTATTAGTACCTCCGACGGCCTCCCCTGTCAACAAAAACCTGAAAAGTTTTTCACTGGTTTTTTGCCCAGCCCGGCGCAGCCCGCGGATCCCCGCCGAGCCCCTGTGGGACGGCGTCGGCGCTGTTCAGGTGCGCCCGAGCGCGCTCAGACCCCAAGCGGAAAGCGCTTGTAGACCGTCGCCTGCGGCCCGCGCGGACCCAGCTCCGTCTGCAGGAGCATCAGGTTCTTGATGTAGGACTCGCCCAAATCCAGGGTCGCCGTCGTGGCCATCACGTCGCTCAGATCCACCGCGCGCGAGGGCGTCCGCACCCGCCCGACCTGGATGATCGGCGAGAAGGGCCGTGGGTCGTGCTCGACGCCGATCCCGTACAAGTGGGCCTCGATCACCTTCTGGAGCCGCTCGATGAGCTCGGCCCCCGCCCCGACGCGGCTCATGAGCAGCCTCGGCCGCGCCGGCGTGGGGTGGGCGAAGAGGCCCTCGACGGAGACCTTGAAGGGGACGAGCGAGGCGGTCAGCTTCGAAATCGTCTGCGCGACATCATAGATGAGCGCGTCGTCCATGCTCCCGAGGGCCTTGAGGGTCAGGTGCATCGACGGCGCCGCGACCCAGCGCGGCTCGCCGCCCCTCGACACGATCACCGGCCCCAGATCCTCCTGGACGAGCACCAGGCGCTCTATCGACTCCAGGCTCACGTCCGCCGCCACGAAGGCCTCTCTCATCCCTGTCCTCCCTGATCCTTCCACGGCCCCGAGACCTTCGGATCGTCCCCCACGCGCCCCTCGAGCACCTTGAGCAGCAGCGACAGGCTGTGGTGCGCCGCCACCTGCCGGATGCGCTCTCGTCCCCACCAGGGCCTCATCTCCAGGTGCCGCGCATAGGTCCCCTCGGGCGTGTGCACCGCGACGTCCACCGTCCCCACGGGCTTCTGCGGCGTCCCGCCGCCCGGCCCGGCCACGCCGCTGACCGCCACGGCGAAGTCCGCCCCGGCCGCCGCCGCCGCCCCCCGCGCCATGGCCCGGACCACCTCGGCGCTGACCGCCCCGTGGGCCTCGATCAGCGCCGGGGGCACGCTCGCCAGCCGCTCCTTGGCCTCATTGCTGTACGTCACGATCCCCTGGTCAAACCAGGTCGATGAGCCCGGCGCCGAGGTCAACATCGCCGCGATCATCCCCCCCGTGCAGCTCTCGGCCGTCGTCACCCGCTGGCCGCGCTCCCCCAGCAGCCGCCCGACCCGCTCCGGCAGCGACTCGTCGCCCTCGGCCACGAGGTGGCGCCCGAGCCTCGACAGCAGCTGCGCCCTGCCCTCCTTGATCCGCGCCTCGCCCTCCTCCCGGCCCAGCCCCCACGCCGTCAAGGTCAGGTGGATCTCCGGAAAGTGCGCCCTGTACCCCAGCGTCAGCCCCTCCGGCAGCGCCAGCCCCTCGAGCGCGTGTTCGGCCGCGCTCTCGCCGATCCCGAAGACCTTCAGCGCGCAGCGCGCCGTGGCGACCGCCTCGTCCCCGAGCAGCGCGGGCAGCACATGCCTGTTCAGGAACCACCGGTACTCCTGAGGCACGCCCGGCAGGAAGAAGGCCCGCAGCCCACCCTCGTGCACGCACTCGAAGCCGGGCGCCGTGCCGACCTCCGTCTCCAGCACCCGTGCGCCGGCCGGGAAGCTCGCCTGACGCCGGTTGTTCGGCGTCATCTCGATCCCCACCGAGGCAAAGCGCGCCTCGATGCGCCCCATGCACGCCTCGTCGAAGGCCAGCGAGGCGCCCATCCAGAGCGCCGCCGCCGCCCTCGTCCTGTCGTCGTCCGTCGGGCCGAGGCCGCCGGAGCACACCACCGCGTCCGAGCGCCCGCTGGCCGCCTCCAGCGCCTCGACGATGGTGAAGAGATCGTCCGGCACGATCGTCACCCGAGCGAGCTTGACGCCCCTGGCCCGCAGCTCCGCCGCCAGCCTGGAGCCGTTCGTGTCCGTCACCCGGCCGTCGAGCAGCTCATCCCCGATCGCGATCGCCTCAACCCTCAACATCGCCCCTCTCCACGACGAAGGCGCCCTCGGCCTCCTTGCCCGTCCAACCCATGCCGTCCCTCGTCCTCATCGCCGTCCAGTCCCGGCGCGCGCTCAAGCCCTCAGGATCGCTGGCCAGCTCCAACACCGCGACCTCCGCGCCCGTCCCCCAGAGCACCTGCCGCGTAGCCCGCTCCAGCATCACGATCACCTCGGCCTCCGACGCGACCGCGCTCCCGCGCCGCAACCCCGCCGTCAACACCACCCGGCGGCGACCCCGACCATGAAAGGCCTCCATGCTCGTCGGCGACCACCCCTCCGACAACCCCAGCAGCCCCACGTCCACCGCCACGCCCGGATAATAGGTGTAGCCAGGGACCGGGCCGCGCTGCGACCCCTCGACCTGAGCGGCGCGACCCCCGCGCTCCTCGCACAGCCAGGAGGCCGCCCCGTAGAGCGTCAACCCCAGCACCACCGACACGAAGAACACGAACCCGCCCATCTCCCCCCCGACGACCCCGCGACGGCTCGTGAAGGTAGCAGCCATCGGCCCCCACGGCAACGCGGACGCCGACCGATGCCCATCTATCTCATGGCGGCCCCCCGGACCATCTGCTACAATCGCCCCAACCCGACCTTCGAGGAGGCCCCCAAGATGTCCAAGTACCTGTCTTGCTTCACCTACCTCTTCAAGTACGCCAACTGGATGCCCACGCTGGCGATGGGCTCGCTGATGATGCTCGTGCCCATCGTCGGGCCGATGGTCGTCAGCGGCTGGCAGATCGAGCTCTTCAAGGCCCGCCTGGCCGGCGACAAGGAGAACCTGCCGGTCCTGGACTTCTCGCGCTTCTCCGAGCTCATGTCCCTCGGCGCCATCCCCTTCATCGCCGGCTTCCTGGCCGTCCTGCCGATGCTGCTGTTCTTCTACATCCTGCTGACGATGGCCGGCGCGGCCGTCTTCCTCCTCGCGACCCTCGCCTCCGCAGCGCTCGTGGCCGCCCTGGGCGAGATCGGCGGGATCATCAGCCTGATCGCGACCATCGCCCTCGGCGCGCTGCTGCTGGCCCTGACCCTGGGCGCGGCCTGGGTGATGGGGGCCGTCGTCCAGATCATCGTCCTGCGCGCCGAGCTCACCCGACAGCTCGGCGCCGCCTTCAACGTCCAGGGCATCCGGGAGAACGCCGCCCACCTGCTGCGCCCCCTGATCAAGGGCAACATCGTCCTCGGCCTGATGGCCGGCCCGATGATGCTGATCGGCTATATGATGTGCCTCGTCGGCCTCTACCCCGCCCTCTTCCTCCTGGTCTGCGCCGGCTGCGAGCTTCGCACCCTCGTCTACCGCGACTACCTCGACGCCGGCCACCCCCCCATCGCCTGATCCTCACCCTGCTCGCCCGCTGCCCGGCCCCCGACCTCGTTGCAATTGCTCGCCCCCCGTGGTAGCCCAATCCGACCAGAGGGTCGGGTCCACCCGTCGAGGGCACAAGGAGGGTTGAGATGAGCGCGACGACCACGTCAACGAGGACATCCAACGGGTTCGATGGGGCAGAGAAGCTGCCGTGCATGAACCCGGCCACGGGCGCGCTGATCCGCGAGATCCCGATCGCGACCGCCGCCGAGATCGAGGCCATGGCCGCCAGGGCGCGCGAGGCCTTCCCGAGCTGGAGCGGCCTGTCGGTCGAGCGGCGCGGGGAGCTGCTGCTCCGAGCCCGCGACGGGCTGGTGGACCGCCGCGAGGAGGTGCTCGACCTGCTCGTGCAGGAGACGGGCAAGGCCAGGATGGACGCGCTGGCGGACCTGCTCGTGCTCGGCGAGACGATCAGCTACTACACCTCCCACGGCCCCGGGCTGCTGGCCGACAAGACGGTCAGCGCCCGCCTGCTCAAGAACAAGCGCATCAAGGTCCAGCACATGCCGCGGGGCCTCGTGGTCAACATCTCGCCCTGGAACTACCCCCTGGATCTGGCCTGGTCGCCGCTCATCCCGGCGCTGCTGGCCGGCAATGTCGTGATCAACAAGCCCTCCGAGGTCACGCCGCTGATCTCCTTGAAGTTCCTCGACATCTTGCGCGAGGCCGGCCTGCCCGAGGCCGTCGCTCAGGTCGCCGTGGGCTTCGGCGACGTCGGCGCCGCGCTCATCGACCGCGCGGACTACGTCGCCTTCACCGGCTCGGTGGCCACGGGCCGCAAGGTCGCGGTGCGCTGCGCCGAGCGGCTGGTGCCCAACACCCTGGAGCTCGGCGGCAAGGACCCGGCGATCGTGCTCGAAGACGCCAACCTGGAGCGCGCCGCCAGCGGGGTCGTCTACGGCGCCTTCTTCAACTCCGGCCAGACCTGCACCTCCATCGAGCGGGTCTACGTCGTCGAGGAGGTCTACGAGGACTTCGTCGACAGGGTCATCCGCCTGACCCGGACGCTGCGCCAGGGCGTCGACGCGGGCTTCACCGTCGAGGTCGGCGCCATGATCTTCCCGCGCCAGCTCGAGATCGTCGAGCAGCACCTCAAGGACGCCGTCGCCAAGGGCGCCCAGGTCCGCACCGGGGGGCGCCGCAACCCCGACTTCCCCTCGGGCTACTTCTTCGAACCCACCGTGCTGACCGAGGTTGACCACACCATGGACGTCATGGTCGAGGAGACCTTCGGCCCCATCCTCCCCATCATGAAGGTGCGCGACGCCGCCGAGGCCCTGGAGCACGCCAACGCCTCCGATTACGGCCTCAACAGCTCCGTCTGGACCGGCGACAAGGATCGGGGCCGCGCCATCGCCCGCCGCCTTGAGGCCGGCAACGTCTGCATCAACGACTGCCTGATCAACTACACCGCCATCGAGGCCCCCTTCGGCGGCGTCAAGAACTCCGGCATCGGCCGCCGCAAGGGCGAGGCCGAGCTGCTCAAGTACTGCCACGCCAAGACCGTCCTCGAAGACATCTTCGGCGCCTCCCGCGAGCCCACCTGGTACCCCTACTCCCGCGCCGTCGGCGAAGGCGCCGTCAAGGCCATCGGCGTCCTCTACCGCTCTGGCCTCGGCAACAAGCTCCGCAACATCCTCGGCTAGAACGGCACTCCACCCCCTGTCCCCCTCCTCGCTGCGCAAGGAGGGGGGACGCTTGAATTACGGGCAAGGTGGATCGCACACTCCACCCCCTGTCCCCCTCCTCGCTGCGCAAGGAGGGGGGACTCTTGAATTACGGGCAAGGTGGGACAGGGGTGGGCTCGTTGGGCGGGCACGATGGTTCGGGGGGCGGGCCGCAGGAGCCATTGTCGGGATCGGTGGCCGTCTGGGGCGGGTGGTGATGTTGTCGGGGCGGGACCCGATCCACCCGAAGCCGTACTGCGAGCGCCCCCGAACCACCCAGCCCGTACTACGAGCGTCCCCCCTCCTTCCGGAGCTGTCTCTTAGTCACATCTCATCGGAGCCCGTCGTGGCGGGGGTCGAGGAGAGACTCAGTTGATGGGTCTGGGGTCGGTGCATTGGTCTTGCTCAAAAACTCGATCCCGTGTTGGCCGCCATCCTTCATCGACCCGTGGGCCTGTCAAAAGGGCTCAGAGGGCTCTGCGCCGGGTCCCGGAGGAGATGTGACTAAGAGACAGCTTCCGGAGGGAGGGCAGTGCCCTTCGGGAGGCAGTGCCTCTCGGGGGACAGGGGGTGGAGTGTGCGAGACAGGGGGTGGAGTGCGCTCCACCCGAAGCCGAACTCCCGTCGCAATCTGTCTGCGCACCCATGCAGGACCCGCCCTCGGCCCCTCGTCTGACGCCGATGCGCTCCTATCGCCCCTGTCCTTGTGAGGACGCAGATGACAACCGCTCGCGCGGTTGCTATTGTTGGGGTCGCATGGTTTGTCACGCGGCCCTGCCCTCCTGAGCGCGACCGCGACGTCCCTGGACAGGACACGAGGTGATCTCTCCCCCAGCGCGGCCTCTCGGGGTTCGCCACGCCCGGACGCTTCGATGACCGTCGTCAGCCCTCAAGAAGCCCTCCTTTCGACCGAGCGGGCGCTTTGCGCGCATTACCGCGCCGAGCTCAAGGCATTGCTGGCCCTGGCCGCGCCGGACTCCGAGGTCGCCGCCGCGCTGCGCGATCTCGACCGCGCCTTCTCCCCCGGCTACAGCGATCTGCTCGTGGACCGCTTCGAAGCCCTCGCCCGCGAGGCGACCGACTCCACCGGCCGCCGCGCGCTGTCCTACCTGCGCCAGACCGAGACGGGCGAGGCGCTCGGGCGCCGCGCGGCGCAGGAGCTGGAGCGGGCGCAGGGGGTGATCCGTGGGCTCTCCGATCAGCTGGCTGCGCGAGAGGCCCCCGCGGAGCGGCTCCGGCTGGCCTCGGCGCTCCGTGAGGCGCTCGGCGATCACCGCGCCGCGTGGCGCGCCGCCGCCTCTCACGGCGTCGTCGACGAGGCCGAGGCGCCCGGGCGGGCCATGCTGGGTGCGCTGGCCCGCAGCATCGCCGAGGTCGAGGACGGCGCGCGCGCGCAGAGCGACAGGCCGCTGGCCCATCGGACGGCGTTGGCGTCGTTGGACGTCGGGCGCCTCCTGGCGCAGTCTGGCGTGGCCATCAATGACAACATTCATGATTCACTTCAAAGAGTTACAGCGTCTCTGGCCGATGGCGGCGCCCCGGCGTCTGGCGCGTGGAGCGCGTCTGACGCCGCCCTGAGCGAGCTGATGCGCGCTCGGATCGAGCGGGCGGCGGACACAGGCGGCGCGGGCTCCAGCGCGGCGGATCTGGCGGCGCTCGACGCAGCGATGAGGGAGGCCGCGCGCCTGCACGGGTCGTCCTATGGGGCCCGGCTTGCGGCCGAGCAGTTCGAAGGCGTCCGCGCCAGAGACCAGCGCGGCGCGGGCGGACTTGAGGCTCAAGAGGGCGGCGAGGTGGCCGAGCTGGCGCGTCGGCGCGCGGAGCTCTACCAGCGGCGGCTCGAGACTTCCGGCGCGCGCGGGGCGGCCCTTCAGGCGATGGAGCGGCGGCACGCGGCGCTGGTGCGCGAGGCCGAGGGCCTTGAGGCCGCGCTCGGGGCCAGTGCCACGCCGGGGCGGGGTCGCGTCGAGGCGCTCGCCGCGGGCCTCAGAGGCGACCAGGGCGGGTCGG
>SYOX01000063.1 GCA_005804885.1 Pseudomonadota bacterium | reverse complement strand
GTCGAGGCCCTGGCCCTGGCCCCCGAGGCCGCCCAGGCCGAGCCGGCCCGCGCCCTGCTCGCCGAGGCCCACGCGCTGCTGACCCCCGCGCTGGAGCTGCCCGCGCCCGACTGCCGCGACCTCGCCCGACTGACGACGGCGCTCCGCGGCCTGCGCGACTGGATCGCCGCCACCCCCGCGCTGCTTCACCTGCTGCCCCGCGCGCAGCGGACATTGCGCGCGCTGGACACCCCGCTGGACATCGCCGTCCTGGGGGAGTTCAACGCCGGCAAGTCCACCCTGACCAACGCCATCGTCGGCGAGGCCATCGTCCCCACCGGCGTGCTGCCGACGACCGCGCACGTCAACGTGCTCCGCTTCGGCCCCCGCCGCGCCGCACAGCTCCACCTCAAGAACGGCGAGATCGTCGAGGTGCCCTACGGCGACCTCAAGAAGCGCGTCAAGGACGATGACGCCGCCCGCGACATCGACCACATCGAGATCCTCTATCCCCACCCGGACCTGCGCCGCGTCCACTTCTGGGACACCCCCGGCTTCAACGCCCTCGACCCCGAGCACGAGCGCCACGCGCGCGGCGCGCTCCAGCGCGCCGAGGCCATCCTCTGGGTGCTCGACGCCCAGCAGACCCTGGCCGAGTCCGAAAAAGTCCTCCTCGACACCGTCCACAACGGCGACGAGCGGCTGATCGTCGTCCTGAACAAGATCGACCAGCTCGGCCAGGGCCAGGATCGCCAGCGCGACGTCGACCTGCTCGTCGCCCGGATCCACGACATCCTCGGCGATCAGGTCGCCGGCGTCTTCCCCCTCTCGGCCCTCGAAGGCCTGCGCGCCCGCCGCAGCGGCGACGACGCCGCCTCGGAGGACGCCGGGCTCGCCGCCCTGCTGCGCTGGCTCCAGAGCGACCTCTACGAGCGCGTCGCCGCCCTCAAGGCCATCGACGCCGGCCGCGCCCTGCGGCTGATCTGCCGCGACGCGCGCGACCACCTCGGCGCCCTGCTGAACAGCGCGCAGGCCCTGATCGCCCAGCTCGCCGCGATCCAGGAGGGCCTGCGCGGGGAGCGGGCCAACTTCACCCGGCGCTTCATCCCCGAAGAGCGCGATCGCGTCGCCGAGAGCCTCGACGCCACCCTCTCCGCCCTCGCCCGGGAGATCGAAGACTCCCTCCAGCCCGCCCCTGGCCTCTTCGGCGCCCTCCTGACACGCACGAGCCTCGCCGACGAGGACGCCGAGTTCATCCTCGATCTCCTCATCGAGCGCTTCGGCGCCCTGGCCCTCAACAGCCAGCGCCGCACCCTGCAAGCCCTCCTTGAAGCCGAGCAACGACTCAGCCGCGGCGTCGAGCGCCTGGCCTCGGAGCTGCCCCCGGACGCCGCCCGCGGCGCCCTGCGACGCCTCGAAGCCCACCTCGCCTGGTGCAGCGCCTCGCGTTCCCTATTGACCGAGAGGGTCTACGACCGCTACCGTGCGATCGCCCGCGACCGCGCCTCAAGCCCTCAAGCGCTGAGCGACATCGCCCGCGCCGCGCGGCGCGACGCGGCCGGGGACGAGCCAAAGACAATCCTGAGGGCCTTGCTGCCCCAACCCGACGCCGAGATGACCCACGCCCTCAACAACTGGGCCTCGGAATACTTCGACGCCGGCCTCAAGTTGTGCGACGTCACCCGGGGCGATCTCCAGGTCATGTCGATAGAGATCCAGGCCCTCATCTCAGGCCTCCAAGACACCCCGAGCGACATCAACCCATGACCAGCCCACCGCGCCCCTTGCTCACCCTCCTGTTGACGCTCTCCTTCTCCAGCGCAGCCCTGAGCGCCTGCGGCTTCTGCCAGGGCGAGGACGACACCGCCGAGGTCGACGACAAGAAGGACGACGGGGAGGCATCGAAGGGCGACAAGAAGGGCGACAAGGGCGACAAGGGCGACAAGAAGGGCGACAAGAGCGACAAGGGCGACAAGAAGGCCAGCGCCTCAAAGGGAAAGGTGCCCACCCCCAAGGACCTCCGAAAGCCCCTCGACAAGCTCCCCCACAAGGGCTCCGCCCTCAACCCCGCCGTCATCAACCCCTCGCTCAAGAACATCAAGATCCCCAACAAAGACACGGAGATGGACTTCACCGGGGACAAAAACCTGGAGGGAGATCCCGTCGCGGACAACAACCCCGGCGGCAAGCCTCAGCGCGACCCCCAGTTTGAAAACTCACCCCCGGCCGTCAACCTCGAGGACCTCCCTCCCGCCCCTCAGCCGGACAGGATCGCGGGCAACGAGGGCAAGAGGCTCGACATCGGCAACCCCATCACGCGCGCCGACGTCAAGGACGCCACAGGCTACAGAGGCATCCTGAGGCCCGGCGAGCTGATCGGCATCGAGCCCGACGCCAACTACAACGCCACTCGCCTCAAGCCCAACTCCCGCGACCGCTTCGGGGTCTCCCTCCAGGTCTGGCGAGAGACGAACCCCGGCGCTCAGAGCCGCCGCTTCAACGACCTGCTGCGGCAGTACCCGGCCAGCCAGCGCAACCGCGACATCGGTGACTCCGCCTTCCTCGCCAGCTGGGGGGGGCTGAACTACGTCGTCTGGCTCAACCGGAAGTCGCGCTTCATCGCCGTCATCGCCTGCAGCGACGACATCTGCCAGGACGGCAAGGCCGCCATGGCGCTGGCCCAGCGCGTCGACCCCCGCATCACCAAGTACTGACGGCCGACGGCCCAAGGCTCGCCGACCCCTCAAGAAGGCAAGCGCCTCAGCGCGCCTCGGGCTTGCGCGCCACCACGGTCTGATGGCCCGAGCGCCCGAAGAGCCTCAGAGCGAAGATCAAGGGCACATCCACCAGGACAAAAATCATCGCCAGCCAGAGCCCCAGGACGAGCTCCAGGAGCTTGCGACCTGCGCCCTTGTTCGCGTCGTCGACGTGGCCGATGACCCTCACGATCGAGATCCACAGGCTCACCGTGATCTCCGCAGGGTAGAACATCGCCTGGTGGTGGACCACCTCCAGGCCCGCGCGCTCGACGCACTGCCTGAGCCGCTGGCGATCAAAGTGCTGCAAGTGCGTCGGCAGCAGGAGCGGGAACCAGCTGGACCCGAAGACCCACCGCATCGCCCCATCCCACGAGGGCACCTCCACCGACACCAGGCCGCCCGGCTTGAGGATCCTGCGGATCTCCTCCAGCGTGCGCACCGGCTCGTAGACGTGCTCCAGCGTCTCAAAGAGCGTCACCACGTCAAAGCGATCGCTCGGGTAGCCGACCTCCAGCAGATCCCCGCAGCGCGCCTCGATGTCGACCGTGTTGACGAAGCGCTCGATGCTGCCCGGATCGAGGTCGATGGCGTGCGCCTCGATCCCCCGCCGCACCCGCGCGTACTCCACGAAGCCCCCGTAGGAGGCCCCCACGTCGAGCAGCGCCTCGCCGGCCTTGATCTTGCGCACCTTCTCGATCGTCACGAGGCGGTAGAGGCTGATGAGCCGCGACAGGGGCGACTCCAGCTGGAAGCGCCGCATCTCGTCCTGGCTCTTGCCCGAGTAGCAGTCCTCGTAATAGTAGCGCATCGTCGCCGGCGTCGGGCGTGGACTCTGGTGGACGAGCCCGCAGCCCTGGCACCGAACGAGGGTGAAGCGCCCCTCCTTGCGCCAGACGTGGTCGCGGCCTTCGAGGATGGGCGCGCTCGGAGACTCGGCCCCGCACAGCGGACACGGCGACGGCTCGAAGACCACGTCCTTGAAGGCCAGCTTGCCCGGCGAGGGCTCGACGTCCATCGACGCTCCAGAGGGCTGATTCACTGGATGGCCTTGAGCACCTTGGAATCGATGGGCTTGTCCGTCGCGCGCCCCTTGGGCGGGTCGAACTTCTTGACCGGCTCATCCTCCAGCGCGCCGCCCTCCTCCTCTTCCTCCTCCGGGTCCGAGACGCCGAGCTTCTTGCGCAGCTCGGACTCCCCCGCGAGCGCCGGCAGCTTGACGTGGTAGACCCCGTCGCGGTGGACGCCGAAGTAGAGATCGCGGCCATTGCTGCGCATCGAGACGCCGTGGGCCTTGCCCATCAGGGGCACCTGGGCGCCGTCGACCAGCGACACCCAGGTCGCGCTCAAGTCCGCGATGTCAAAGGACTCTCCCTTGGTCATCGTGCCCGACTCCTTGAGCGCGACGATCCCCAGGCCGGCGTTCGTCCAGCGCGCCGAGATCCCCTCGGTGATCATCCGCGACTTCTTCGTCTCCAGATCCATGATGTGGATCTTGAAGTCGTGCATGTAGAGGAGCTGCTTGCCGTCGGGCGAGTAGCGAGGCACGTGGCCGCGCGAGCTCAGATCCTCGATCTCGCCCTCGATCACGTCGAGCCTGGCCAGCCCGCCGCCCTTCTTCTCGAAGATGAGCTCTGGCGCGCTCGGATGCCACGTGGGCGCCGTGAGCACCTTCGTCGTGATCTGCCGCGACTCCCCCGTGGCGATGTCGAGCAGGTAGGCGCCCGAGCGGTTGGTGTAGAGGATCGTCCGCCCGGTCGGGGACCAGCTGGCCCGCGCCGCCGTCGGGTCTATCCCCTGGGCCTCGAAGCCTTTTTCCTCCTTGCCGGTCGGCTCGATCAAGGTCACCCAGTAGGGCTTTTCGAGCCGCGCCTCCGAGTAGAAGACGATGCGCTGGCCGTCCGACGAGAACTCACCCGCGACCCCCTTGGCGATGGTCTTGAACTTGTAGGGGCGCTCGGCGATCGTCCACACCTTCAGGTCGTGCTCCTCCTTCTTGGGCGAGCGGGCGCTGTAGACCAGCCGCGAGCCGTCGGGCGCCACGTCGATCCAGTGGATCTCGGCCTTCTCCGTGATGATCTGGACCGGCTTCGGCTGGGCCGAGGCCGGACTGACGGACGCCACCGACGACACGATCAAGGTGGCGGCCAGGAAAAATGAGGTTCTGAGCATGGGCAGGGGCTCCGGGTCGTCGGCGGTGGCGCGCTTGAGATGGCCTGGGATCGCCGCCGCCACACGCGATACACTATACCAACGACCGCCGAGGGTTTCACTATTCAACGCAGCGCGAAGACCTCGACGTCGACGCCCGAGGCGTAATGGACCAGGGCCGGGGGGCCTTGGGTCGACGGCAGCCCCGCCGCCTCGAAGAGCCCCTCCGAGATCGAGATCACCTCGGCCCGCTGGGCCGGATAGGGCGTGTGGTGGATCTGGCCGCGCAGGATGCGCCCGCCTCGCTCGACAAAGAGCAGGTAGCGCTCCAGCAGGAAGTGCTCCAGCGTCCCCGGCGCGGACGGCCCCAGCACCTCCCCGAGCTTGTAGCGCACGTCCAGCAGCGCGCTCGGCGCGCCTCGCCGCTCGGTCCTGTAGTGCGCGACGCCATCCTCGTGGGTCAGCCGCATCGCCGCGTGGTGGTAGGGCAGGCCCCAGCCCGTGCGCGCCGCCCTGACCGCCAGCCACGAGGCCGCCTCCAGCGAGAAGAAGAAGACGCCCGGCTCCCCCTTGTGGACGACGTAGGCGCGCAGGTTCGTCTCCAGAAAGTTGAAGGCCATCGCCCCGGGCAGCCACCACGGCCGCACATCCTCCATGACAAAGGGCACCGCCCCCACCCACGCGACGCCCTCGTGCAGATCCAGCTCAAGCGCCTCGGGGATCAAGGGCCTGAGCCGCTCGACCGGAACCGCCCAGTGCACGAAGAGCAGCTCTCGCCAATTCTGGGATCCTGCCGACTTGCCCTCCGGACGGCGAGTCGGGGCGACGCGATCGATGGAGCTTGTCATGGCTCGATGAACTCACCCACCTCGGTCAAGGTGCCGTCGCCTTCGATGACGAGCGGCACCCAGAACGTCCCTTGATCTTCCAGCGTCGCCTCGAAGAGCTGCACCACGACACTCTCGATCTCGACGGCGATGATCGCCTCGACGGTCTGGGTGTTCAAGCGCCGGGCGTAATTGACCCCGATCCGGTAGCGCCGGTCGGCCTCCAGGATCGGCAGGAGCGTCACCTCCGGCCCGAGGCCGTCCGTGTCGTCGCCCAGCAACCTCGGATCGTCAAAGCGCGCGCCGGGCTGGCCCCAGTCCGGCGAGGGGTTGAAGAAGTAGCAGTCGTCCTCCTGGGCGCGACGGCCATCGCCGAAGTCCTCGAAGACCTCACCCGATCCGCGGACGACGTGGAGATCGAGGTCCGCGCCGTTGTCCCAGGTCAAGCGGACCACCGCCCGGCTCACGCGCGGCGACACGTCGAGCAGGATCTCGGCCGCCTCGCAGGACTCAAGCCCCGTCACCGTGCTCCGCACCGTGAGTCTCACCCGATAGACCCCGGCGACGTCCGGCGACACCGCCAACGACTGGCCGTCCAGGCTCGCCGGCGATGGCCTCAGATCGACGCTGCCCTCGGGCGCCTCCAGGGTCCAGCGGTAGGTCAAGGCCCCGCGGCCCGGGTCCACGCTGGGCGCCGCGCTCAAGAGGACGCGATCGCCGACCACGGCCTCAAGCCGCTCGACCACCGGCTCCCCCTCCCCGACGCGCCCGTCCACACCGGCCACCGGACACACCGGCGACCCAAGAAGGACAACCTCGGCCTCGACCCCCTCGCCGCGCGCCGCCAGCCCGCCCCGCACCACGACCACCTCCCCCGGCGCGAAGTTGAGCGCCAGCCCCACCTCGCCTCCCGGCGCCAGCGAAAAGGGCAGGGCCCGCCCCGAGACGACCGACAGCGCCGGGGTCTGCCCCTCAAGCTCGATCGAGACGACCTCAATGGCCTCGCGGCCGCAATTCTGGAGCACGACCTGGCGCGCCGCGACCTCGCCCGGCGGGACAAACCCGAAGTCCACCAGCCGCTCGCTGAAGGTCAGACAGCGGGCAGGGTCTGGCGTCGCCACGCCCTCCAGCGCGATCCGCACCTCGGGGCGCGCGGGATCGTCGCTGCGGATGACGACCGCGTTGGCCTGGGGCGTCGGGCGCCCACCCCGAAGCTCCAGCGGCTCGAAGCGCACCCGGACCTCAGCGGCCTGCCCCGGCGCCAGCACAAAAGGGACCGCCCGATCCGGGATGATCTGAAAGCTCCGCCCAGCCTCGAAGGACAGGCCCACCGACGCCACGTTGAGCGGCCCATCTCCCCCATTGACGACCGAGATCACCTCGAAGGCCGACACCCTCAACCCCACCGACCCGAAGTCTATCGCCGACGGGCTGACCTCGATCTCAGGATCACCGACCGCCTCGGGCTCACCCTCAGGGGCGTCCGCGCCGCCGTCGACCTCCTCGGCGTCTCCCACGACCTCCGCGTCGTCGAGGGCGTCATCACCCTCGACCGCGTCGGGCGTCGGCGCGTCGGCGTCCGCCGGCCCCTCGGGCTCGCCCGCGTCGGGCTCGCCCGCGTCGGGCCCGCCCGCGTCGGGCTCGCCCGCGTCAAGTTCGCCCGCCTCGGGCTCGCCCGCGTCGACCGGGCCAGGCTCGTTGTTGGGGTCCTCGCCGTCCACGCAGGTGCCCGACACGCAGATCCGCGCGCCCTTGCACGCCTCGTCCGACGTACACCCCGCGGAAGGCGAGTCGCCGCACCCCGCCAGGAGGATCAGGGCGAGGATGGGCAGCGCGGCGACCAGCATCATCGAGGAAGTCGGCAATATTACCGGATATCCATCAACATTTTCCATGGATGGAGTCTCTTCAATCGTGGGGGACATCTGATGGACCTCCGCGCCCGAGGGGCTGGGTGTCAAGGGGGGGGCAGGCGGGATCAGCGGAGGATCGGGAAGATCCGCACCTGCCCGCCGGCCCGGACGGCGGCGGCCTGGTTGAAGCCGTGGAGCGCTCCCTGGGCGCCGTCGAGGCTCTCGACCCCGATGGTGGCCGAGGAGGCGTTGTGGAAGGCGCCCGTGCCGCCGAGCATCGATCCGTAATGGAAGATCGCGGAGCCATCGGCCTCGCTGAGCACGACCTGGAAGGTCATCGAGGCGGAGGCGTCGAGGTTGTGGGGCATGGACTGCCACTGGACGATGAACTCGCGCAAGGGCGCCACGCCGCGCGTGTGGACGAAGATACGGCCCCGGTTGCCATCCTCGCTGGGATCGAGGTCGTCCCAGAAGGGCGCCAGCATGCCATCCGGGCTGCCGAGGCCGGGGATGGTCTGGTTGGTGAAGGAGGAGGCGCCCTGGGCGCCCCCGAAGCGGATGAAGCCGTTGGTGCTGACCTCGACGGCGCTGAAGCGCTGGCCGTAGAAGTCAAAGTCGAAGCCGATGGCCTGGGCTATGGAGGCGTCGTCGAGGCCGTCGGTGGTCGAGAGGCGAGCGCCGACCCGCTGGATGTCGATGAAGCCTGTCGAGAGCCCGACGGCCTCGTAGGAGGTCGTGTCGACGCCGCTGGCGGGCAGGAAGACGGCGCTGGCGCCCTGGGTGATGTTGGCGGTGTTGAAGGACAGCTCCGCGCCGAGGGTCCCGCCGGCGTTCTCGATCCCGACGGTCGCCGAGGCCCCCTGGAAGCCCACGGGATCGCTGGGGAAGGTCATCGGGCCATAGCGGAAGGCGATGTGGTTGCTGGTCTCGAAGAGGACCGCCTGGAAGGTCAGCTGCGTGTTGACGACGCCGAGGCGCTCGATCTTGTCCCACTGGACGATGAAGCGACGGCGCGGCGCCGTCCCGAGGGTCTGGGAGAGCACTCGGGAGTTGACCCCGATGATCAGATCGTCCCAGAAGGGCGCGATCAGGCCGTTGGGCGTGGCGCCTGAGGGCATGGCGGCGTTGGAGAAGGCGGTGGCGCCGACGCTGTCGAAGGCCAGCAGGCCGTTGGAGGTGGCGAAGAGCTGGCTGTGGGTGGCGCCGAAGTAGCGAAAGTCAAAGCCGATGGGGAGCTGCTGGAGCGAGTCGTCGCCGGTGATGGAGGTCGCCAGAGTGCCGGTGGTGCCGATGTTTTCGAAGTCGTCGTCGAGGGCGCTCCAGCCATCGAGCTCGTAGCCGCCCTCGGCGGGCGTCAGGAGCAGGATCTGGCCGGGCAGGGCGGCGGCGGCCTGGTTGAAGGCGATCTCGACGCCCTGGAGGCCGTCGGCGCTCTCGATCCCGATGGTGGCCGAGTTGCCCAGCGCCCGACCGGGCTCGATGTCTCCCTGGGTGCTGACGCCGTAGAGGATCTGGATCTGGTCGGTGGTCTCATAGAGGATCACCTCGAAGTTCAGCCGCGTGTCATTGCCCAGGAAGAAGTCGACGTCCTTCCACTGCACGATCGCGCGCCTGAAGGGCGCCGCGCCGCGCACTTCGAAGAAGACGTCGCCGTTGTCGCCCGGATCGAGGTCATCCCAGAAGGGCGCGATGATGTTCTCCGGGCCGTCGAGCGAAGGGATGGAGCTGTTGGTGATGCTCGACGCGGAGGATTCGAAGCCGACGAGGCCGTTGGAGTCGACGAAGATCTGGGTGAAGGCGTCGCCGAAGAATTCGAAGGAGAAGCCGAGCGCCAGGGCCCCGGTGACGCCGTCGTCCTGATCGGAGATCGTCAGGCGCTGGCCCGTGGCCGAGATGTCGACGAAGCTGCCGGCGATCGCCGCGTGGATCACCTCGGGGACGACAGGGGGATCGACGCTCAGGGTCAGCGCCCGCGTCCCGACGCTCTGGCGCGCGTCCGTGACCCGGACCGAGAAGGAGAAGCCGCCGGAGACCGCGGGGGTCCCCGACAGCAGCCCGCTGGCGCTCAGCGAGACCCCTTGTGGCAGCGCGCCGGACTCGACGCGCCAGTCGAAGGGCGCCTGCCCGCCCGCGACGGCGAGCTGCGCCGCGTAGGGCTCGCCCTGGCGCCCCGAGGGCAGCGTCGCGGTGGTGACGTCGAGCACCCCGGCGGCCACCGAGAGCGTCAGCGCGGCGCTGACGACCTGGGCGGCCTGATCGGCGGCCTCGAAGGTGATCGAAAAGCTCCCAAGCTGCGAGGGCGTGCCCGAGATGACGCCGGCCTCAGAGAGCGAAAGTCCTGCCGGCAGGCTCCCCTGGGCCACGCGCCAGGTGACGGGCGGCGCGCCGCCGGAGGAGGCCAGCGCCGCGCTGTAGGGCTGGCCGACCTGCGCGGCCGGCAGCGAGGCCGTCGCGATGACCAGGGGGGTCGGCGCGACCAGGAGCGTCAGCGAGGCCTCGGAGAGCTCGGCGCGGGCGTCCGTCAGCCGGACCACGATCGGGAACTGCCCGAGGACCTGCGGCGAGCCCGAGATCACCCCGCTCTGAAGCGCAAGCCCCGCCGGCAGGGCGCCGCTGGTGATCGTCCAGCTGTAGGGCACCTGCCCGAAGCGACCCTCCAGCGCCACCGAGTAGGGCGCCTGGAGCGTGGCCGTTGGCAAGGAGGCCGTCACCACCTCGGGGGCCCTCGGCGCCAGCGTGAGCGCCAGGGGGCGCCGCGCGACCTGCCCGAAGTCATCGGCCACCTCGACCTCCACCGAGAAGGCGCCCGACACCTCGGGGATCCCCGCCACGGCGCCGCCGCCGTCGATGGTCAGGCCGGCGGGCAGCCCACGGGCGCTCCAGACCAGCGGCGCGAGCCCGCCGGTCGCCTCAAGCGCCGCGCTGTAGGCCTGCCCCGCTCGCCCTTCGGGCAGGCTCGCGCTCGTAATCACGAGCAGCGGCGGCGAGATACGGAGCGCGAGCTCGGTGGCGGCCAGCTGACCGTCGCCGCTCTCGACCGCCACCGCCACGGCGAAGTCCCCGTGCTCCTGCGGCTGGCCCGAGAGCGCGCCGCCCGGCGACATGGAGAGTCCGGCGGGCAGCCCCTGGGCGCTCCAGACCAGCGGCGGCCTCCCCCCCGAAGCCAGGAGGGCCGCGCTGTAGGCCTGCCCCACTCGCCCTTCGGGCAGGCTCGCGCTCGCAATCGTCAAGGAAGCCGGCAGGATCGTCAGCGGGAAGTCGTCAAAGATCTCCGCGTTGGTGGCGTCGCGCAGCTGAACGGTCAGGGTCGTCTCCAGCGCCTCGGTGGGGGTGCCTCGCAGCCTGTCGCCGAAGAGGTTGAGCCCGCTGGGCAGGACACCTGAGACGATGAACTGGTAGGGGGGGACGCCGCCGACGGCCTGGAGCGTCATGTCGTAGGCCTCCCCGGCGCGCCCTTCGGGCAGCGCGTCGAAGGCGAAGGCCAGCGCCGGGGGCGTCACCCGGATCGAGCGCGTGGCCCGCGCGACCTGCGCGGCGCCGTCGCGCAGCTCAAGGATGAAGATCCGGCTCCCGACGGTCGTGGGCGACCCCGAGATGACCCCCTCGGGCGAGAGCGACAGGCCATCGGGCAGGCTACCCTGGGCCAGGGACCAATCCAGCGGCGCCTGGCCGCCCCGCGCGGCCAGCGTCACGGCGTAGGGCTGCCCCACCGGCGCGTCGGGGAGCGCCTCGGTGGCGATCTCCAGCAAGGTGGCCGTGACCTGGAGGGAGATCGCGCGCTCGGCCTGCTGGCCGCCCTCGTCCAGGACGCGCACCAGCATGTCATAGAGCCCCGAGCGCGTCGGGCTTCCCGAGAATATCCCGGCGACCGGGTCAAAGCTCATGCCCTCGGGCAGCGCCCCTTCGAGGACCCATCGCCGCTGCCCCTGGCCGCCGCGGGCCTCGAAGCGCGCCTCGTAGAGCTCGCCCACCGTCGCCTCGGGCAGCGGGCCCTCCGGCGGCGAGACGATCTCCAGGCGCGGGAGGACCTGGAGGGTGACCTCCTGGCTGATTTCGCCGGAGGCGTTGGAGACCTCCAGGCGGAAGGAGACGGTCTCGACGCCGGCGATGTCGCGCGAGCCGGAGGCCTCGACGTCCCCGATGGACTGGCTGGCCGGCGTGGCGATGATCCGCGCCTCATCGGCGAAGTCCGCCTCCCAGCGCAGCGTGGCCTGCTCGCCCGCGACGACGATCTCAGGGTCCACCGAGAAGGCGACGATACGAGGGGGCTGGTTGCTGGTGCACTGGTTGCCGACGCAGGTGTGCCCGGCCGAAGGGCAGTCTTCGTTCTGGCGGCAGTCGCCCTCGATGCACGCGGCGTCGATGCACAGGCGCCCGGCGCCGCAGTCGGCGTCCACCTCGCACTTGGAGCCCACCGCGCAGTCCTCGGCGCAGGCCCCCAGCTCCCCCTCGTCGCACACCCCGTCGCCGCAGACCGGGCCGTCGTCTTCAGGCTCCCCCTCGGGCTCCGGGGTGCCCTCCGGGGTCGCCTCCGGGGCGGGCTCGGGCTCCTGACCCGGCGCCACGGGGGCGATCCCCTCGGCGCACCCCGCGAGGATCAACGCGGCCCACAGCGCCAGCGCGCCAGGCCCTCTGGAAATATTTGAAAAATAAGAACTTTTCATCGTAAAACCCACCTCAGGCCAGGTCGCCGGCCAAGGCCGCAATGTAGCCGGGGTGGTCGCGGGGATCAAATCCGATTCAGCGCTTGAACCAGTGCTCCAGGACGAAGCGCGAGGGCTTGCCGCGCGGCGTGTAGCCCCGGTCCTCCGGACCTCCCTGCCCGAACCAGTTCCAGACGTAGAGGCCGTCGAGGCGCTCGTCCCCCTGCCAGACCTGGAACATGGCCCGGAAGCAGCGCAGCTGCAGCTCGACGTCGGCCTGCCCCCGAGGGGCGTGGTTCCAGGGCTGGGCGGCCCCGAGGGTGTTGGAGGGGTAGCCGACCTCGGTGAAGATGTAGCGGTGCCCGTTCTGGCTCGCCCACAGCCGCAGGCGGTGCTCGAAGGGCTCCCAGCCCTTGATCAAGCTCGCCTCGTCCGGATCGCGGCGCCGGCTGAGCTCCTGATAGGCGGTCACCCCGACCACGTCGAGCGCGTCCCAGAAGGGGACTGGCTCGAAGTGGTCCCAGTTGGCCGAGTAGGTCAGCTCGCCCTTGAAGGCCTCCCGGACCTGGGCGATCAAGGCCCGCCAGCGGGCGTCGTGTCTCTCCATGGACGCCATCTCCGAGCCGACGGCCAGCATCCCGACGCCGTGCCGCTGCGACAAGGCCGCGTAATGCAGGATGAAGCGCGCGTAGGCGGCCCACCAGTCCTCCGGGCTGGTCGGCGCCAGCGTCCCGCGCCACTGCCCCTTGCTCATGTGCTCCAGGTGCAGGATCGGCAGCAGGAAGACCCTCAAGCCGCGCGCCCTGGCCTGCTCGATCACCTCGACGAGCACGGCGTCGTCGACCGTCACCCCGTCGAGCGGGCCGATGGCGGTCGCCCGCACGTCGGCCTGCGCCCAGCGCACCACCAGCGACACGTCGGTCGCCCCCACGGCCCTGATCTCGTCCAAAAATCGCTCATAGTACCCTCGCCTTTCCTCCGGATCCTCCGAGCTGACGAACAAACCCAGCGACACCCCGCGCCGGAAGCCCTCAGGGCGAGGTCGAGGCTCGGGGAGCGCGTCGAGCGCGCGGCCGCGCTGGCTCTCCAGATCCTCGGCGCGCTGGCCCGCGTCGGCGGCCTCGACGGGCGGCAAGGCGGCCTGCGGCTCGCAGCACGCCGCGGATCCGATCAGGGTGTGGAGGGTGAGGATGAAGACGACGAGGAGACCGCGTACGCCATCCACTGCCGCCGAACGAGCGGCGGCAGTGGATGTTCCGGTTTTTGGAACGTTGGACCAGGTCTGGGAAAAGCAGCGTTCCAAAAACGCACGCCGTGCTGTGGCAAAGCAAGACCCGGGCCACCCTTGAACTGTTCGCATTTCTGGCACCGCCCTACTATAATGCTCCTGGAGCCTTCGGTCCCGCGCGCGCTGCCCGAGCGAGTCGGGAGTCTGGATCGACACCATCAGAGATTGAGCCCATGACCACAAGAGCGCTGTGCGCGATTCTTGTCCTCCTCCTGTGCGCTTGCGGCGAACAGGTCGAGGTCAACACGACCCCCATCGAGGCCAGCCCCGAGCCCGCCCCGGAGGCGACGCCCGAGGCCACCCCCGAGCCCTCCGTCGAGGAGCCCGAGCCATCGGTCGCCGAGCCGGACGGTTGCGTGGACGTCTTCGACGACGCAGACATGGACGGCTTCGGGGTGGGCGAGCCCTCCTGCGGGCAGCCCGGCGCGGGCCAGGCCGCTGACGGAGGCGACTGCGGGCCGGATGACCTCTTCCGGCACCCTGGCGCGTCCGAGATCTGCGGAGACTGGGTCGACGACGACTGCGACGGCGCCGACGCGACCTGCCCGACCTCCCAGCCCTCGGTGAACGTGCCGGAGTGGGATTGCGCGGGCGCGCCGCCGTCGAACGTGGTGGCGTGGGCGCGCTTTGACAACGGCGGGGGCTACTTCAGGGACGGCGGCTGCTTCTTCTTCTTCGAGGGCGCACCCGGCGAGTTCTATGTCCGACGCAATGTGCAGCGGGCCAGCGAGGACCCCTCGTGCGAGAGCCGCAGCGGCTGCACGTGCCCGAGCCTGAACGGCTGGCCGGCCTACGATCGCCGCATGTACGCCTTCACCACCGCGATCGATCAAGCCGACTGCCCCGAGATCAGCATCCGGGATCACGGCGGCGAGCAGCAGCCGGTGTCCAACGCCTGCCGCAAGTACCTCTACCAGATGCACCAGTACGACATCCCCTTCTCCTTCCTGGCGGGCGACTTCGAGGCCCTCCAGCAGCGCCTTGAGCGCTTCCCCACGGTGGAGATCGCCTGCGTGCGCGACGCCCCGCACGCCAACCTGCCATTCCAGCCCCTCGTGAGCGCCACGGTCCAGCTCAACCCCGGCTTCGTCGGCCAATAAAGGAGCCTCGCGATGACCTTGAGAGACACGATCGCGCTGTGCGCCTGCCTCGCGCTCATTCCAGCCTGTAATGAGCCCGTCGAGGTCGGCACCCTCGCCGAGCCCCAGCCCGAAGCTCAGCCTGAAGCTCAACCCGAAGCCCAACCCGAGCAGAACCCCGAAGGACAGCCCGAGGCCCAACCCGAGGTCGAGCCCGAGGCCCAGCCCGAGCAGACGCCCGAGCCCCAGCCCGAGGTCGACCCCGGCTGCGTCGACGACGCCGATTGCGAGGAGGGGGAGATCTGTCAGGATGATCAGTGCGCCCAGGGCTGCCGGGACAACGACGGCTGCTCCAGCGGCACGATCTGCGACCAGGGCCAGTGCGTCGAGTGTCGGGACGACGGCGACTGCATCGTCGGCACGATCTGCGAGGCGAACGCCTGCCTCGACGGGTGCCGCGACGACGCGGGCTGTCTCCAGGGCGCGATCTGCCTGACGGGCCAGTGCGAGCCTGGCTGCCGCGGCGACGAGGGCTGCGACGCGGGCACGATCTGCCAGGGCTTGCTCTGCGTCCAGGGCTGCCGAGGCGACGAGGGCTGCGAAGGCGGACAGATCTGCGAGGGCGAGCTGTGCGTCGTCGGCTGCCGCGATGACGGCGGCTGCGGGACGGGCACCGTCTGCGAGGGTGTCGCCTGTGTCGCGGGTTGTCGTAACGACGCGGGATGCGCGACAGGCGACATCTGCGAGGGCGAGTCGTGCGTGGCCGGCTGTCGCGATGACGGCGGCTGCGAAGTCGACCAGATCTGCCTGGGTTTGTCGTGTGTCTTTCGAGGGATAGGGTGTCGAGGCGACGGCGACTGCGGCGGCTCGAATGTCTGCGACATCGGCGTCCAGCGCTGCGCTCCGGGTCCTGAGCCCTGCGAGGCCGACGCCTTCGAGCCCAACGAAGACGAGGCGAGCGCGTCGCCCGTCGAGCCTGGAGCGCTGTCGGGTCTGACGGTGTGCGCCGGAGACGTGGACGTGTTCGCGCTCGACGCGCTGGCCGGGGAAGTCGTGGACGTGGTCTGGGTGTTCAACCACAACGCCGGGGGGCTGCGGCTGCGGCTGGGCGACCAGGAGGCGACGCCGGAGGTCAACGGCGCCCGCGCCTCTTTGACCGCACGGGAGTCTGGAGTGGTGCTCATCACCGTCGAGGGTGTGGATCAGGACACCCACAACAGCTATTCCATGAGGGTCGAGGTGACCGAGGTCCCGGCCTGCGTGGACACGACCCTCTACGCCGACGTCGACGACGACGGCTTTGGCGCCGGGAGCAGCCCGCTGGACGTGTGCCTTGAGGAGGGCGAGGGGGTCGAGGGCTACGCGCGCTCGCAGGGCGACTGCGGGCCGATCGATCCGCTCAGGCACCCCGAGGCCCAGGAGATCTGCGGCGACTGGGTCGACGACGACTGCAACGGCCCGGACGCAACTTGCCCGACCTCCCAGCCCTCGGTGAACGTGCCGGAGTGGGATTGCGCTGGCGCGCCGCCGTCGAACGTGGTGGCGTGGGCGCGCTTTGACAACGGCGGGGGCTACTTCAGGGACGGCGGCTGCTTCTTCTTCTTCGAGGGCGCACCCGGCGAGTTCTACAGCAAGCGGCGGATCGAGCGCTCGAACACCTCTCCCACCTGCGACTCCTACAATGGTTGCACGTGCCCGAGCCTGAACGGCTGGCCGGCCTACGATCGCCGCATGTACGCCTTCACGCTGACCGGCGAGGTGGGGGATTGCCCTCAGATCAGCATCCGGGATCACGGCGGCGAGCAGCAGCCGGTGTCCAACGCCTGCCGCAAGTACCTCTACCAGATGCACCAGTACAACATCCCCTTCTCCTTCGTGGCCTCGAGCCTGGAGGCGCTCCAGCGGCGCCTGGCGCTTCAGCCGAGGGTGGAGATCGCCTGTGTGGAGGACGCGCCGCACCGCAACCTGCCCTTCCAGTCCTTGCTGACGGCGCCGATCGAGTTCAACCCCAGCTACCAGCCCCTGTGACCCGCCCAGATGAGGTCTGAATGTCGTTCTTGAGGAAAGCGCTGATCGCCCTGGTCGTCGTCGCCGGGCTCCTGGCCACCGCGATCATGGTGTCGGCCTCGGTGTGGCCGACGATCAACCGGGTCGAGACGGGCAAGACGATCGAGTATCCGAAGCTCTTGCCCCGGACCTACCAGCTTGGCTACGACAGGGTCTACGACGAGGCGCTGGCCGCCGCGCGCGATCGCGAGGGCTGGGCGGTGACCCAGGAGGACCGGGCGTCGGGCGTGATCAAGGCCGAGATGACGATGCGCTTGACGGGCTGGCGGCACCAGATCCAGGTCAACGTCAAGAAGCGCAGCCCCTTTGTCTCGCGGGTCCATGTCGCGAGCGAGGGGCACGACGCGCCGGGAGATCTGGGGCAGAACGCGCGCAACATCGCGGATTACTTCGAGTCTCTCGACGGGCGGCTGGGCGCCGCCAAGATCGAGTAGCTCAGAGGCGCAAGGCGCCGCTCTGGAGCATCTCGACGACGAGCTGGGCGGCCGAGCCGCTGTCCAGGACGCTGCTGGACAGCTCGATGATGTCCTTGATGGTCGTCTCGCCGTTGGCCATCGCCAGAAGAAAGCCCCCGCGGTGGTCGACGCCCTTGGCGCGGCTGAAGTCGGCGTTGGGGCAGGCGTCCATCAGGTTGTTGGACTCCAGGTGTGAGATGGGGTCGATGGTCGGCGCGCTGTTGCGATCGACGAGGGGGTCGTCGAAGGACTCAAGGTCTTCGAGGATATCGTCCTCAAGCCCAGGGGTATCGTAGGACGCTTTGCCGCCGTAGAAGTCCCTGGCCTGACCTTCGTCTCTTGCGGAGGGCGCGTCGAAGAAGTCATCGCCGTATGGATCCTCGTCTTCCTCGGCGCCGGGCGAGATGTTGGGGCTGGCGGGCTCGAAGTCGTCGAAGTCGTCGTCTTCGTCATCGAAGAAGTCAGGATCGTCAAGATCGCTGTCGTCCGAGCCGCGCCCTTGCAGCCCCTCGTCCCTCTCCATGTCGAGGCTCAAGTCAGAGCTCAGCACGTTGACGGGAGGCCGCACGAGGTCATCCTCCAGGTCGTCATCGGGGTGGCTCCCCAGGAAGTTCGTCCGGGGTTCGAAATCGTCAAAGTCGTCGTCGACGTCAAAGTCGGCGACTCGGTGCCTATCATCGCCGTGGATGGAGACGCCGAACTGGGTGGTCGGGGACTTGGGGGCTTTGTCGATGTAATCGACGTGGACGCCGATCTGTGTCGTGGGGCCGCTCGGGGCGCGCCCCTGATCGTCGGACAGCTCGTCGTCGGTCAGGACATAGCCGCGGGGGTAGGCGCCGTCGATGGGCTCGCGGATGTTGGCGGGGCTGGCGGCTTTGCTGTCGAAGTCCAGGTCACCCTCGTGGATCCCAAGCGAGGAGGCTGAGAGGATGGCGGCCCGATCGACGCTGAGGGCGCTGTTTGAGGCTTTGATCTCGCGCTCAAGGGCCTCGATGGTTGGAAGGGAGCCACGGCCGGGCTTTGAGATCCCGGCGACTTCTTGTTCAAGCGTCGCGACGCGCCGGGCGAGTTCGTCGTTTCGCGCCTCGACCTGCTCGTTGTGTCGGGCGAGGCTGTCGGCCTCCTCGCGGACGGCGGAGAGCTCCTGGGCGATGCGGACGAGGTTGGCGCGCATGCGCTCGGCGTCGGCCAGGGCGCTCATGAGCTGCTTGCCGCGTTCGAAGTGGGACTGCTGGAGGGCCTCGTAGGCGCCGGCGAGGTCTTCGTATTCGGCGCGCAGGGCGTCGACCTGGGCGCCGCCGTCCTGGGGAGTGCGGGCCACCTCGGACTCCAGCTCAAGGAGTCGGCTTTGGAGCTCCTGGAACTCGGCGGCGTCGGGGCGCTCTTCGAGCTGGTTGCGAAGCAGGAGGACTTCTTCGAGGACCTCATCGAGTCGCCTGGAGAGATCCTGGTTGCCCTCAAGCTGCCGAGCGAGTTCGGCGGAGAGGGCCTCTGCGCGCCCGTGAGCGGCCTGCGCGTCCTCGTCGTCGGCGTGATGGACCTCGAACTCGGAGACCATGGCCTGGATGCTGCGCTTGAGCTCCTCGTTCTCGACGCCGATGGATTGGAGCGTCTCCTGGAGGCGGCCGCGCTCGACGTCTTGATCGGCGGCGCGCTCGGCCTGGGCGCCGAGGTCCTGCTTGAGCGCGCCGAGCTCCTCTTCGAGGGCATCGCGCTGCATCTGCAGGACCTCTCGATCGGCGTCGAGGCCCTCACAGGCGGCCCTCAGGGTGTCGACCTCGGCTCGGAGGCGAACCACCTCTCGCTCGCCGTCGCGGATCCCCTGGAGGAGGGCGAGGTCTTCGGCGCCAAGGGCATCAAGGCCCTGGATGACAGTGGGGGGGTCGTTGGAGGCGACCGAGTGTTCCAGGTCGACGTCGAAGGAGGGGAGGTCGGCGCGCACGCCCTGGAGGGCGAACTCAAAGGCTTCGGCGCGCAGGGCGCCGGCCTGGGCGGCGACGAGCTGGACGCGAAGCCCGTCGCCCTCGATCTCGAGCTGCTCGACGCGCGCGTTGAGGTCGGCGACGCGGGCGTTGGCCTCTTCGAGGGCCAGGACCCTGGCTTTATCGGCCTCGGAATCGCGATCGTTCAGGAGATCCTGAGCGGCTTGAGCTTCTGCCTTCGCGGCGACGATCTCCTCCTGGAGGTCGCGGGTCCGCTCCAGCAGCGACTCGCGCTCGTTCTCCAGCGCGGTGCGGGCCGAGGTGGCCTCGGCGAGATCGCGATCGAGTGCGCCGTAGCGCGCCTCGGCGGCGTCGAGGCGCTCCTGAAGCGCCCGGAGGTCGGCCTGGTTCGCGGCGGCCTTCACGGCGAGGGCCTCGCGCTCGGCCTCAAGGGCCAGATGGAGGGCCTGGGTGCGCTCCACCTCGGCCTGCGCCGCCTCGTTTTCGGCCTTGAGGGCCTCTCGCTCGGCCTTGATGGCCTCGTTTTCGGCCTTGAGGGCCCCGCTGATCGCCTCGCCTTCGGCCTTGAGGGCCTCCAAGGCGCTCTGGAGTGATGCGGCGTGGGTGCGCTGATCGGAGTCGCCCTCGCGGGCGGCCTCAAGGGCGCTCTTGAGGCCCGCGATCTCCTCGGCGACGAGGCGCTCGCGCTCCTGGGCGGCCTCCATGGACTTGCGCTGGAGCTTCTCTTGGAGGCCGATGGCTTCGTCCAGAGCCGCCTTGACCTGCGCGTGGGCCTCTTCTGCGGTCGAGATCTGCGCGGTCAACGCGTCGCGCTGCCGCTCGGCTTCGATGGCTCTGGAGGTGATCTCGGCCTTCTGCGCGTCGGCCGCGTCGCGCTCGGCCTCAAGGGCGATCAGGCGGGCGCTGATCCCGTCCATCTCGGCCTTGAGGGCGTCGCGCTCGGCTTCGATCGTCGCCAGACCGCGCTCGGCGGCCTCGGCCCGCTCCTTGATGGCCTTGACGGCCAGGAGCTCCTCCTGCGCGTCGGCCACGGACTTCTTCATCTGGGCCACGTCGCCGCGGTAGGTCTCGTTCTTCTTGCGAGACATCTCCAGGGCGGGCTCCAGGGTCTGAATCCTGAAGCGCAGCGACTCGTTCTCGCGGATCAGCGCCTCGGAGGCCAGCTCGCCGCCCGCAGCCGCCGCATCGGCCCCAGCCATGCGCGCCACCTCGGCCTCCAGCGCCGCGATGCGCGCGCTCTTGGCCGCGTTGGCCTCCGCAGCCCGGGCCCGGATCGCCTCGATCTCG
Source organism: Pseudomonadota bacterium (assembly GCA_005804885.1). GTDB lineage: Bacteria > Myxococcota_A > Bradymonadia > Bradymonadales > SYOX01. The sequence goes on along the minus strand of SYOX01000063.1, from coordinate 44,797 downwards.
CCTTCGAGGGCTACGATCCGGGCTTCGCGCGCGTTCAGGGAGCCCTCATCGACGCTGGCGGCCTCCAGCGCCCCTTCAAGATCCCGGACGCGGGCGCGGTGCTCCTTCTCGCGGGTCTCGGCCTCGGCCTCCAGCTCCGCGATCCAGACCTCCAGGTCGTCGCGGTTGCCCCCCTCGCCCTCCACCATGCTCACGGCGATCTGCTCGACGAGCGATCGGCGCTGCGCCTCGCTCACGGACAGGGCCTGGGAGGAGAGATCGAGCGCGCGCTGGGTCTCGGTCAGCCGGTTTTCATTGGACTTGAGCTTGCTGATCGCCTGCTCAAGCTGCGCTTCGAGCGCCATGCACTCCCCTTCGAGCTCCTGCTTGCGGCGCTGAAGATCCTTGAAGGCGCTGCTCTCGGGTGGGGCCGAGGAGCGAGGGCCGATATTGACCCGCCCGAGGACGCGGGGATCGGCCCCCGTCGGCGGCCTGGACTCAGAGGGAGGCGACGGCGGCTGCGCCTCATCGCTGGCATCCTCGACGAACTCGAAGAGGTCGAACTCCTCTCCCTCGATCACCTCATCGACGAGCTCGCTCTCATCCAACTTGCGCAAGCCCTCTCCCTCGACAACCTCCTGGGCTTCGAGGGCGCCGTCCTTGCTCAGGTCGAAGACGTCTTCGTCGTCGCTGTCGTCATCAAGCAGCAAGATCTCTTCCGGCTCGGCGGCGTCGAAGTCGACGTCGATGTCGAGATCAAAGTCGGCGCTGTCGGTGCCCGCGGCGACATCGAGCGCAGAAGGATCCCTCCCCTCTCGCTCATGGCCGGGACTCTTCCTGGCATCCTGATCCGATGCCGTCATAACGACCTCGCCTCGTTGGTTCGAAGGGACCAAGGGGCTGTCCTTGCAAGAGGACGCCGTGAAGCATCGCCTTCTATTCTACGCACTCTTGGCCACTCACCGAATATCAAATGATACCCACCACGTCAAATTCATCGCCGACACCCTCGCCGCCCCTTCGGGCCCGCCTCTGGCGTCGATGCGGCCTCCATGCCATAAGAGGAGACCCGCGCTCGCCCTTTTGCCCTGCGGGTCCATCACACACGAGCGATGTCACCGATTGACCCCGCGCGACGGCGCGCCCTCAAACTCCACCCTCTCGTCCTGACGGCGGCGCTGGTCACGGCGCTGCCCGCGTGGGGCGACGCTCCCGCCCAGATCCCTGATCCCGAGGAGCGAGCGCTCTCGTTGACGATCAACGCGCTCGACGCGCTGCCGACCGATCCCTGTGGCGCCGCCAAGATCTTCACGGAGGCGCTGAACATCGCCCGAGGCGCGTCCCTCGACGCCAGAGCGGCGATGCTGACCCGACACCAGGTTCAGGCGCAGCAGGCCTGCGAGCGCAGCTCGGGCCAGGGCTTGCCGGCCGTGATCAAGGGCGCCGACGGCGCCGACATGCTCCTGATCCAGGGCGGCGCCTTTCGCAGAGGCTCCGATCGAACCAGCGCAAGGCGAGGCCTGGACCTGTGTCGACAGACCTACTCTCGCCCCGCTGAGTGCGCCGCCTCATGGTTTGAGCGCGAGACGCCCCAGCGGCGCATCGCGTTGAGCGCCTTCTACGTCGACAAGCACGAGGTCACCAACGCTCAGTACGCCGCCTGCTCCGCGGCGGGGGCTTGCCCCGCGATCGACTACAGCGCCTGCAACGTCTACGACACGACCTCGGAGACCTGGTCGACAGGGGGCGAGGGCGAGGCGGGGCTCAAGGCGGCGGACCACCCGGTGGCGTGCGTGACGTGGCAGGAGGCCGAGCGCTTCTGCAAGTGGGCCGGCAAGCGGCTGCCGACCGAGGCCGAGTGGGAGAAGGCCGCCCGCGGCGACAAGGACGACCGGGAGTTCCCCTGGGGCCCGGACTGGGAGCCCACCTTCCTGAACTGGGGCGAGTTGGCCGGCTTCGGCACCACCGACGGCTTCGAGACCTCCTCGCCCGTCGGCGCCTTCCCCCAGAACGCAAGCCCCTTCGGCGCCCTCGACATGGCCGGCAACGTCTGGGAGTGGACCGCCGACTGGCGCGACGACCTCTACTACCGCGCCTGCCCCGGTCAGGATCCCGTCAACAAGGCCAGCGCCGCCGAGCGGATCATCCGCGGCGGCTCGTGGTCCTTCGCCGGCAATGGGGCGCGGACCACCTACCGTTTTTTTGAAACGCCCGAGACCCGCGACGACGCCATCGGCTTTCGATGCGCCAAGACCCCTTGAGCAAGATGACCCGCTGGCCCTTCCCCTCTTTGACGCCGCTGATCGCGATGACCGCCGCAGGCATCGTCGCGACGCTGACGGCGAGCGTCGCCCAGAGCGCCTGCCCCGATCTGGCCGGCGCCGAGGAGGCCCATCGGGGCTGCGAGGCGCTCGCCGCCGAGGGGCGCTGCCAGGAGGCGCTGACGCAGTGCAGGCTGGCGGCGGCGAGGTGCCCGTCGCTCCCGCGCTTCTTCGAGGCGACCGCCCGCGTCCACGCGCAGTGCCGCCACCCGGCGGCGGCGGTCGCTGGCGAGCTCGGCCAGGCCTGCGGCCCGCGCGCGTCGTGCGCGCGGGGGCTGCGCTGTGAGCGAGAGGCCTGCGCGGTCGACGGGAGGGCGCGGATCGAGGTCCTGGAGCTCCAGGTCAACGCCCGACAGATCGCGGCGCTTTCGGCCTGTGACGCCCGCGCGATGGTCGAGCGGGCCTGCGGGATGACCCGCGCAGCCCACCTCGACGACCTCCAGCCCCGCGTCCAGCGCGACCTCGGGCGCCTTCGCGCGCTCTGCCCCGACCTGCAAGGGCCGCTTTGCGGCCTGGACCCGATGGACACCGAGGCGATGGTCGAGGTCCCCGCAGGCCCCTTCGAACGGGGCACCGACGCGAGCCGCGCGGCGCTCGGGGTGGCGCTGTGCCGAGACACCTACGGCGAGCCGGCGGACTGCGAGGACTCCTGGTTTGAGCGAGAGGTGCCCAGAAGATCCGTCTTCATCAGCGCCTTCTCGATCGACAAGGTCGAGGTGACCAACGCCCGCTATCAAGAATGCGTCAACAGCGGCGTCTGCACGCCGGTGCAGCTCGACAGGTGCTCGATCTACGACGCCGAGGAGGGCACCTGGTCGATAGGGGGCGAGGGCGAGGCGGGGCTCAAGGCGGCGGACCACCCGGTGGCGTGCGTGACGTGGCAGGAGGCCGAGCGCTTCTGCAAGTGGGCCGGCAAGCGGCTTCCGACCGAGGCCGAGTGGGAGAAGGCCGCCCGCGGCGACAAGGACGACCGGGAGTTCCCCTGGGGCCCGGACTGGGAGCCCACCTTCCTGAACTGGGGCGAGCTGGCCGGCTTCGGCACCACCGACGGCTTCGAGACCTCCTCGCCCGTCGGCGCCTTCCCCCAGAACGCAAGCCCCTTCGGCGCCCTCGACATGGCCGGCAACGTCTGGGAGTGGACCGCCGACGGCTTCAACAAGGACGCCTACGCCCAGAGCGCCGACAGGGACCCCATCCACGAGGCCAACGCCGAGGCGAAGGTGCTGCGCGGCGGCTCGTGGTCCTTCGCAGGCAGCGGCGCACGCTCCGCCTACCGCTTCTTCGCCCCCCCCGAGACGCGCGACGACGCGATCGGCTTCAGGTGCGCGCGCGGCGCGCCGCCCCAACCCCCTCAGTAGAGGCGCTGAAGCCGTATGTCTTTGTAATAATGAGACAATATGGCGTCGTAGGGCTTGCCGGCCTGGCCCATCATCATCGCGCCGGTCTGGCACATGCCCGAGCCGTGGCCGAAGCCGCCGCCGACGAAGTCGAAGCGCCTGGGGTAGCCCTTGCTGTCGCGCTCTATCTCCATCGAGAACATCGACGAGCGCAGCCCCCCGAAGGCGCGCCTTATCGCCAGCTCCCGGTTCAACTCAAGCTGGTCGGACTCGCCGACGAAGCGCATCCGGGTGACGCGGCCCGAGACGCCGCGCTCAAGGATCTCGACGTTCTTGATGCGGCCGATGTGCTTGTGGTGATCGAGGTGCTCCTCAAGATCACCGACGTCGATCGAGCGCTTCCAGCGGAAGGTGTTCTTGCCGCCGAAGCTCGCGGTGTTGCACCAGGACTTGACGTTGGCGTTGAGCCAGCGGTCGATGTTGCGGTCGTTGACGCCCTGATCGAACTCGCCGCTCCCCTTGTCGAGGTCGAGGCGCCCGCGCAGGTAGGGCTCGGCGTGGCCTCCCCAGACGAGGTCGTTGTGCTCGGTGTGGCCGCCGCAGCTTGAGCTGTAGCGGGCGTCGACGATCCGCCAGTCCCCCGAGAGGCTCGCGCCCTCGAACATGACCTCGCCGCGCGTCTGCTCGACGGCCTCGTTGGTGCGCGGGTTCTCGTTGCTGAGCCCCGAGTAGACCTGACAATGGACGTCGCTGCAGATCAGGAAGGGGTCGGCCAGGTGGCGCACCCCGAGGTAGCTGAGCACCTCGCCGCGGGCCGCGATCGCCTGCGCCTTGAGCGACTCCATCGGCGCGGAGGTGTAGACCTCGCTCGGGACGACGCCCTTGACGAGCGCCTCGGCCGGCACGGCGTTGACCACGGAGAGCATCCCGGCGTGATCGACCGTGAAGACCAGCCCGCCCTTGAAGCGGCGCTCGCCCTTGGGGGTCTTGACCGAGAAGGTCTGATCGGGCGCCTGACCCGAGATCCAGATGACGTCCTTGTGGATCAGCTCGCCGCCGATGCCGGACAGCCGCAAGGTCCCGCTGGAGTGCTCCAGCAGCTCGACGTGCTGCTCGGTCTCGATCCCGAAGCGGTCGCTGAGCCTGTCGGCCAGCTCCAGCGCGTCGGCGCGCTCGGGGAAGCCGCCGACCCCCAGCAGCACGACCCTGCTGTCGAAGCGGCGGCCGCCGACGGCGAAGAGCCCGCCGACCTCGTGAGGCGTCAGCAGGTAACCTCGCTGCACCCAGCCGTCCACCGCCCGCTCCATCTGCGCCCGCTGGCCGTAGGGCACCCGCTCGACGACGACCCAGTGGCGGTAGCGGCCCGCCTGCCCGTCCTCGATCTCCATCGTGAGCTTGCGGCGGCCGTCGACCAGCAGCTCCGGGCCGTCGTCCCCCAAGGGCAGCACCTTGAGCGGGCCGTCGGAGGAGAACTCGACCGAGGAGACCCCGTCGAGCACGCCGACGTGGATCAGCGGCTCGCCCTCGCGGGTGAAGTTGAACTGCGGCGAGTAGAGGATGGCGAGCCTGTCGGCCGTGGTCATCTCACGGGGGCTGGCCACCAGCGGCAAGGTCGCCGCGGCCACCAGAACGATCAGCAGTATGATACGCCAAGGCGTCCTGTCCATGGAGCCCTCACAGTCAGCGTCCAGCGCCGCCGAGCCTACATCAGCGGCGCAGGTGCGCAAGTTGTTGGCGACTCGGGCCTCGTGCGGCCGGCCGCGTCACCCCACCATAAGGCCAGAGCGCTGATTGGTTTGACTCCCGTCGGTCATCGGTCCGACAGCGACGCCGTCGGCAAGACCGATGCCGTCGTCGTCGATGCTCGACGGGCCGATTGGCCCGCCTGCGCTCGTCTCCTGGTCCTCGGCCCTGTCGGCCTCGACGACCTCGGTCCCTCAAACCAATCAGCACTCTGGGAAAGCCGAGCGAACCCTGCCACAATGGCCGACCGATCGTCGCCCGACCACGCCCCGCAGACCACGGAGCCTCGACACACGACATGAAGATCCTGCTCCCCGCGATCCTGGCCGCCTTCGCGCTCGCCTGCGCCTCGGCCCCCCGCGTCACCCCCGGCATCGCCGAGGTCGACCCGCACCCCAGCGACGAGACCTCCGAGCGGGCCGTCCCCATCGAGCTCGGCGACCTCATCCAGGACCGCGTCGGCCCCTCCCCGGCCGACAGCAACGACTGGAAGGCCTTCGTCGTCAACGATCGCAGCCGCTTGCGGGTCCGCTTCGTCACCGACGCGCTCGACAACGCGCTCGTGCTTCGGATCTACAAGCAGCGCGACAACGCCGAGGTCGGCATCCTGTCCGGGCAACCGGGCCAGGAGCAGGTCATGGTCGGCAACTTCTCGCCGGGGACCTACTTCATCGAGATCAACGGTGAGGAGGAGCTGGAGTCCATCGTCTACGCCCTGACCGTCGAGCGCGCCCAGCCTTGACAGCCTCTCGCCTGCGCCCATCTTCTGACGGTCCGCCGCCTGACGCGAGCGACTTTTACGGTGACCCCTCATGAACACCCTGTCCAGGAAGGTGGCGACGATCGCCGGCTTCCCCATCCACGTCGACCTGACATTCTTGCTGCTCGGGGCCCTCTTTGTCTTCCCCGACTTCGGCAACACCTTCACCGAACACTTCGTGGCCCTGATGCGCTTCCCGATCCTCGTCGGGAGCATCCTCCTTCATGAGCTCGGCCACGCCTGGGCCATCCAGCGCTACGGCCACGGCCGCAGCAAGATCCTCCTGTGGGGCATGGGCGGGCTGTGCATCAACCGGTCGCGCTACGGCAACAAGGAGGGGCTGCGGATCGCGCTGGCTGGCCCCGGCGCGGGCCTTCTGCTCGGGCTGCCCTCGCTGGCAGCCTGGCTCATCGCCAACAGCGCCGGCCTGCAGGGCGAGCTGGCCACGGCGATCCTGGGCGTGCTCAGCTTCCTCGTCTTCGTCAACGTGGGCTGGTCGCTGATGAACCTGCTGCCGATCTTCCCGCTGGACGGCGGGCGAGTGCTGATGTACGCGCTGCGGATCTACGGTCACAAGAGCGCCGACCGCTCCGTGAAGATCGCCGGCCTCGTCGGCCTCATCCTGCTCTTGCCGCTGGGCCTGCTCTGCCTGGCCAGCGGACAGATCTTCATGATCTTCATCATCTTCTTCATCGGGCACACCTCCTGGCAGGCCTACAAGGGCGGGACCGCCGCCGTGGCGGGCTGACCGTGAAGGCGCTGCTCGGATCGACCCTCGGCAAGGCCACCCTCGTCGGCCTCGTCATCGTGATCCTCGGGGTCATCGCCAGGCAGGTCTACGATCAGGCCACGATCCCCGAGGAGAAGCGCCGCTCGACCGAGGTCGAGGGGCTCCTGAGCGACTCCGTGGGCGCCCTCAAGGACTACGTCGAGAAGCACGGCGCCCTGCCCCCCTCGGCGGGCTGGACCCCCGCCGAGATCGCCTGCGGCGAGCCTGTCCCCGTCCCCCCCGAGGCCGCCGCGCACGAGACCTGGGTGGCCCTCGGCGTGCGCTTCGAGGCCTCGACGACCTTCCAATATCGCTTCCGCGCCCGCGGCGATGACTTCGAACTGCTGGCCCGCGCCGACAACGACTGCGACGGCGTCCACCAGGTCCACAAGCTCACGGGCGGCAAGAACTGGAGCGGCCTCGGCGCCCGCATCCAGGTCGACAACCCCGGCGAGTAGCTCCCGACGCGCGCCGACATCGGCGAAGATCCGCGGGTTTGAGCCGGGCATCACCCTGTCGATCCCGACCCGTGCCAGGATCAGCCGAAGCGCTCCTCGGTCCAGGGGTCAGCCTCGTTGTGGTAGCCGCGCACCTCCCAGAAGCCCGGCGCATCTTCGCTTGAAAACTCAAGCCGAATCAGCCACTTGGCCGACTTCCAGGCGTACCTCTTCGGCACGACGAGGCGCATCGGCGCGCCGTGATCGGCGCTGAGCGGCTGGCCATTGCAGGCGATGGCCAGCAGCACGTCCTCGTCGTCAAAGACCGACATGGGCACGTTGGTGGTGTAGCCCCCCTCGCAGTGGGCGATGACGAAGCGCGCCTCCGAGGTGGGCCGCGTCAGCGCCAGGATGTCGCGGGCATGAACCCCTCGCCAGGTCATGTCGAGCTGGCTCCAGGTCGTCACGCAATGCATGTCGGCCTTGACCTCGCTCATGGGCAGCGCGTTGAAGTCCTCCCAGGACAGATCCAGCGGCGACCCGACGGCCCCGGAGGTGCAAAAGCGCCACGCCGCGGCGTCAAACTCGGGCGGGTGCCCGACGTGGAGCACGGGCCACTTGCGGGTCAAGCGCTGGCCCGGGGGCACGCGGCGGCTCTTGTCATCCTTCTTCATCGGCGTCGACTCCAGGTGAGTGCTCGAACTCCGGCTGTGTACCCCACTCGGGGCCTTCTTTCAATCTGCTCGATGCCGCCCCTCCGGCGCTTGACATCACCCTGCGATCATACAACATTTCATAAAGTGTTGAAGTGAGCCTCGGGCTCACGGAGACGACGCCCGTGTTGCAGGCGAGGGGGCCGGATGCACGACCACAAGCACGATCACAAGCACGACGATCAGGGCCACGGCGACGATCACGGCCACCACGGTCATGATCACCGCCATGAGCATGCGGGCGGGGGGGTTGAGCGCGCTCAGGAGGTCAAGGGGCCCGCCCCTGTGTCCTCGTGTTGCACCGGCGGGGGGTGTTCGAGCGCCGCCGCGTCGGGGGCGGGCGCCGCGTCGCGGGGGGCCGCCGAGGGCGGCGTGCTGCTGCGCTTGAGCGTGGAGGGGTTGTGCTGCGACAGCGAGGTGGCGCTGGTGAAGCAGACGCTCGGGCGCGTGGCGGGCGTCGGCGCGGTATCGGTGGACGTGATTTCGAAGCGGGTGGCGGTGCGCCACGATCCTGGGCAGGCGACGGCGGCGCAGATCGCGGCGGCGCTTTCGAAGGCGGGGCTGGCGGCGTCTCCGATCGAGGGCGTCGGCGCGCCCGTGGCGGCTGCGCCGAAGGGCCCTCCTGTGCAGCTGTGGTTGACGGGCGGGTTGCTGCTGGCCTCGCTGGGCGCGGCGTGGTGGGCGCCGCTGGAGTGGTCGGCGCTGGGCGCGGTGGGGGTCGGCGTGTGGCCGATCCTCAAGCGCGCGGTGGCGGCGCTGCGCCTGAAGATGCTGGACATCAACGCGCTGATGATCGTGGCGATCATCGGCGCGGTCGGGATCGGGGAGTGGATCGAGGGCGCCGCGGTGGTCTTCCTCTTTGCGCTCTCGGCGTGGCTGGAGGACAGGGCGCTGTCCAGGGCGCGCGACGCGCTCGGCGCCGTGGCGGCGCTGGTGCCGTCGGTGGCTCGGCGCGTCGGCCAGGAGCAGCGCGTCCCCACCGAGCAGGTGGCCGTCGGAGAGGTGCTGGAGATCCGGCCTGGGGAGCAGATCCCGCTGGACGGCGTGGTGGTCAAGGGTCGGTCGAGCGTGGACGAGAGCGCGCTGACGGGCGAGTCGATGCCGGCGGCGCGGGGCTTGGGCGACACGGTGTCGGCCGGGACGATCAACCTGGGCGGCTGGCTGGAGGTCAAGACGACGGCGGCCAGCGGCGATACGGCGGTGGCGCGGATGGCGCGGCTGGTCGAGCAGGCGCGGGAGGCCCGATCGCCGAGCGAGCGCTTTGTCGACCGCTTCGCGCGCGTCTACACGCCCCTGGTGATGCTCGGCGCGCTCTTGGTGGCGGTGGTGCCCCCGGCGCTCTTCGGGGCGGGCTGGGGTGAGTGGTTCTACAGGGCGCTGGTGCTCCTGGTCGTCGCCTGCCCTTGCTCGCTGGTGCTCTCGACGCCGGTGGCGATCGTCTCGGCGCTGGCGAGGGCGGCTCGGGTGGGGGTGTTGATCAAGGGCGGCGTGCACCTGGAGACGCTGGGCCGGCTCAAGGCGGTGGCCTTTGACAAGACGGGCACGCTGACCCGCGGGCGCTTCGAGGTGACGGACTGTCTGCCGATGGGGGGCTTCGAGCGCCACGCGGTGCACGCGCTGATCGCCAGGGCCGAGCGGGGATCGAGCCACCCGCTGGCGGCGGCGCTGCTGGAGCACGCTGGGGTCGCCGGCGCCGGCGGGGACGTCCTGCTGCATGAGACGATCGAGGGTGAGGGGATCGAGGTGATCGACGGCGATCGGCTGATCCAGGTGGGCAACCACCGGATGGCCGAGCGGCTCGGCTGGCACAGCCCCGAGGAGCACGCCTTCTATGAGGCCTGGAGGGATCGCGGTCGGACGGTGGTCTACGTCGGCGTCGACGGCCAGCTCGCCGGCCTCCACGCGCTGGCAGACAGCCCCAGGCCGGAGGCGGCCGAGGCGCTCGGGGCGCTGAGCAGGATGGGCCTGCGGTTGACGATGTTGACGGGCGACAACGCCGGGGTCGCCGAGAGCGTCCGCGCCCAGGTGGGGCTCGACGGCGCGGTGGCTTCGGAGCTGCTGCCCTGGGACAAGGTCCAGGCCGTCGAGGCGCTCAAGGCCGCCGGGGGTCCCGTGGCGATGGTGGGTGACGGGATCAACGACGCCCCGGCGCTGGCCAGCGCCGACCTTGGGGTGGCGATGGGGGTGCGGGGGTCGGCGGCGGCGCTGGAGAGCGCCGACGTGGCGCTCTTGACCGACGACCTGCGGCGCCTGCCGGAGATCATCGCGCTGGGGCGCCGCGCGCTGCAGGTGATCCGCCACAACATCATTTTTTCGTTGGGGATCAAGGCCTTGGTGCTGTCTCTGGCCGCGGCGGGCGCGGCGAGCCTGTGGATGGCGGTGGCCGCCGACGTGGGCTCGACGCTGGCGGTGGTCCTCTACAGCTTGACGCTGCTGCGCGAGGCGCCGGGCTTGACAACGCCCCCTCACCCGGCCCATTCCACAGAGCCGGTGGTCGTCAACGCCCAGAACGCCTGACAGCTGTCTTGAGCGGGCAGGTCGGGCGCCCGAGGACGATCGAGGCGGCAGGTGGTGTTCGCGATGAGCCGGCAGTTAGACCAGAGCGAGGCATCGGCGCAGCGTCGGGAGGCGCGGCGCGCGGCGCTGGAGCATCGCCAGCGCCAGCGCCACGGGGAGGTCGAGGCGGCGCCCGGGTTGGAGAGCAGGCCCTTGCCGGAGGTGTCGCTCAAGCAGACGGTCGAGCCTGTGCTGGCCGGGATAACCCGGTACATCGGGCTTCGGATCGAGCTGCTCAAGCACGAGGCGCTGGACAACGTGCGCGACGTGGGGCGCGACGCGATCGGGCTGGCCGTCGCGGTCAGCGTCTTGCTGGTGGGCTATGTGATGCTCAACGCAGGGATCGCGCTGCTGGTGGGCGCGCTGGCGGGGGGCTTGATGGGGGTCGCGCTGGCCGCGCTGGGGTTGGGGCTGCTGCACCTGATCCCGGGCGGGATCTGGGCGCTGGTCAGCCTGCGCAGGCTCAAGGCCGGCCCCTTCGATCTGGCGCTGACGCGCGCCGAGCTGGAGAAGGACGTCCAATGGCTCAAGGAGATCCAGGCGACGAGGGCGCTGGCCGCCCCGAAGGAGCCCCCGGCGCTGCCCGAGGGCTCTTGATCGCGCACCCCGGGCGAGGCAAGGTGAGGGCCTCGGAGGCGCTGCGGGGCGATCTGAACGCCTCGCGCGAGGCGCTCGGCGAGACGCTCAACGCCGCCCAGGAGGACTTCGAGCACCACTCGGGGCTGGTGGCGCTGCAGCGCCTCCAGTCGAGGGTCGAGCAGGTGAGGTTCGAGGCCTCCGAGGCGCTGGAGCGGGCCAGGCTCTCGACGAGGAACAGCGGCGAGGCGCTCGGCGCCTGGGTTCAGGAGCGCCCCGTCGAGGTGCTGGTCGTCGCCTTCGGGATCGGCCTGATCTTCGGCGCGAGGCCATTCAAGTGACAGGAGAGAGCGCATGACACCCTCTTTGCTTCCCGAAGCGCGCCAGAAGGCGCGCGCCCCCCAGTCGACGGGCTCCGCGCAGGCCATGGAGGCGCGCCTCGCGCACGCCCAGGAGTTGTTGATGGAGGCCAACGCGCGCGCGGTGGCCTTCGTGCGCAAGAACCCGGTGCCTTGCCTGATCGGCGCGGCGGCGCTGGGCTACCTCATCGGGCGAGCGGCCTCGCGGCGCCTGCTTGAGTCGGGCGGAGGTCAGTGATGGGCCAGGACGCGGCGCGAGGCCGATCGGCTCCGTCCTCCGACGCCCGAGGGCGGGCCGGGTGGCGAGGCTTCTATGACAGGAATCCCTTTGTGGCCCTTGGCATTGCGGCCGGAGTCGGCTACATCCTCGGGGGCGGCCTGAGGACCGAGCTGACGCAACGGGCGCTCAAGCTCGGCGTCAAGGCCTTCGTCATGCCCGCTCTTGAAGCGCGCCTCGGAGATCTTGTCAAAGACCGCCAGGAGTGAACCTGGCCTCTCAGGAGACCCTCATGAACCTCTCAGACTTCTCCCGCGATCAGCTCGTCCACAACCTGGGCCTGGATCGCCAGGTGCGGACGATGGACACGCTGCTGCCCGCTCTGGGTATCTTCAGCGCGGGCTTGCTGGCTGGCGTCGGCCTCGGCCTGCTTTTGGCCCCGAAGTCGGGCCGCGAGCTGCGCCACGACATCAGCAGCGGCATCCATGACCTCGGCGAGCGCTCCCAGACCCTCGTCCACGACGCCACCGACCGCGCCCGCCAGCGCATCGATAAGCTGCGCGGCGGCGGCAAGGACGGTGACAACGGCCAGGACGAGGGCGAGGGCGAGAACCCCTACGGCGCCTGATCTGGGCGTCGGCCTCGCGATCGGCGCCCTGGCCCTCGGGCGGGGGCGCGCTAATCGAAGTCGCCCACCGGCCAGTCTCCGGCGGCGTGGTGGGCCTTGAGGCGATCAAAGATCGCGCGGGCCTCGGGCAAGCCGTGGTCGTTGAAGTTGGCCTCCTGGAGCCAGAAGCGCCGCAAATCGCCCAGGCCCGCCGTCTCGTATTGCAAGACCTTGATCATCATCTGGATTCTGTCGGCGGCGTGCACCGTGCGCGACTCCAGGCAGGACCCGGCCTCGTAGCGCGCGACGATGGCGAGGAGGCGGGGCGAGACCGGCGCCAGGAGGTGCTCGGCGGCGCGGTGCTCTGCCTCCTTGACGTGCTGGCGGCCGATGAAGCGCTTGACCGGCCAGGGGATGTCCGTGGTGACGGCCTCGGACAGGTCGTGCAGGATCGCCATCTCCAGCAGCAGCGCGCGGTCGAGCGCCGGGGGATCGGGGCGCTCGGCCAGGGCCTCGCCCAGCAGCATGGCGGTCAGGCAGACGCCGTAGGCGTGTGCGGCGACGGACTCGGGCATCGGGACCCGGCTCAGGACGAAGCCGGCGCGCGGGAAGGCCTCCAGGCGATCGGCCTGTCGGATCAGCGCGATGATCGCGTCGGGGGTCAGGGGCGCAGGGGTCGTCATGGCGCCTGGTTGCCGGGTCCGGTGAAGTTGGTGTAGGGGCGGCCCTTCTGGACGACGAAGCTGAAGCGACCCGAGAGGACCTCCCCGACGATGTCGCCGGTGCGCGTGTCGACGACCACGGGGGCGGTGACGAAGCCGGTGATCTGGCCGCCGTTGGTGGGGTCGAAGCGGGTGAAGCGCAGCCGCCCGATGATCTCGGGGACGTCCCGGGCCTCGGGGCAGCTCTCATAGAAGCCCAGCACGGCGCGGGCCGCGCCGCCGACGGGTTCGCCTTCGATGGGGGGGGGCACGGAGACGCCCTGCTCGATCAGCGCCGCTCTCAGGGCCGGGTCGCCCAGGGGCATGCCGTCGGGGTTGGTCGGGTCCACCAGGCTGTTCTCGACCTGGATGAAGATGCCGTCGATCTGGCCGATGCCGCCGCCGATGGACTGAAGCCGGATCGTCGTCCTGTTCTCGAACTGATCGATGGTGTAGAAGCCCGGCTCCCAGGGCAAGAGCTCCTCGTCGCAGCCGCGCAGCTCAAGGCGCTGGGCGTCAAACTGGCCGCTGGCCGGCGTCGGGTTGCAGGACGCGGACAGCGCCGCGGCGATGGACGCCGAGGCGAGCCACACCCCGCGCAGGGCTCGGAGGTCAAGGTTTGTCGGGCACATCGGCGTCTCCAAAGCTCAACGCGATCTCTACGGCGTCCCCAGGGTCGGCGCCCAGACGCGCGCGCGCCGATCCCTGGTTGACGGCGATCTCAATGTAGCCCGAAGAGCCCGCCAGCGCCATCACCTGCCCGACCGCCGCGTCCCCGTAGGTCCGCGACAGGCCCTCGATCGCGGGCTGCGCCCGATCGATCAAGGTCACCCTCGCGCGCGCCCGATCGGGGATCGCCGAGGCCGGCACGTTCGTCGTCAGGTTGCCGAAGTGATCCGCCGTCATGATCCGGCCCAGGATGCGCCCGAGGCTCACCTGCGGGGCCGGCGCGGGCAACGGCAGCAGCCCCTCGACCGCGTCCCCCAGCGCCTCGGGGTCGACGCCGCTGGCCAGCCACCCCGCCGCTGGAGCGAAGATGTCGCGCCCGTGGAAGGTCGCCGAGGGGCTTCGGGCCCTCGGCGCCCGGGCCCCCAGGCGGCCCGGGTCGATCTGCCACGCGCGCTCGACGCCCCCGAGCGCCTCCGCCGCTGGCACCAGGAGCCCGTTGTCGGGGCCAACCAGCAGGTGCCCCCCGGCGCGGGCGATGATCGCCCGGCGCGGGCCGCCGACGCCGGGGTCGACCACGGCCAGGTGGACGGCCCCGGCGGGGAAGAAGGGCGCGGCGTCCCGCAGCGCCCAGGCGCCGTGCACCACATCCTGCGCCGGCACCATGTGGGTGATGTCCGCGAGCGCGGCGCCGGGGCAGATCCCCAGCAGCACCCCGCGCATGGCCCCGACGTAGGCGTCCTGGAGGCCAAAGTCGCTCGTCAGCGTGATGATCGGGGCCATCAGGCCAGGATCGAGTAGCCGCCGTCGACGGCGATGGTCTGGCCCTGGATCATGGCGGCCAGCGGGCTGGCCAGCAGCACGGCGACCGCGGCGACGTCCTCGGGGGTGGTGATGCGGCCGTTGGGCGTGCGCATCGCGGCGACCTCCAGCAGCTGCGCGCGCTGGGGGAAGTGGATCAGCGCCTTGGTGTCCACGACGCCCGGGCTGATCGCGTTGACCGTGATCCCGCGCGGGCCCAGCTCCATCGCGAGGTGCCGCACGAGGCTCTCCAGGGCGGCCTTGGAGGCCCCCACGGCGGCGTAGTGCTCGATGGCGCGCACCGATCCCGTCGAGGTCAGGGCCATGATCCGGCCGCCCGGCCCCATCGTCGGCGCCAGCGCCTGGGTCAGCGCCAGGAAGGAGCGGGCGTTGACGTCCATCGTCCAGTCCCAGTGCCGCGAGGTCAACTCCATGGCCGGCCGCAGCACCCCGGAGGCGGCATTGCTGAAGAAGAAGTCGACCCCGCCGAAGGCCTCCAACGTCGCCTCGGCCACCTCCGCGGAGGCGGACTTGTCGCGCAGGTTGCACCGGATCACCACCGGCGCCTCGGCCCCCGCCTCGGCCATGGCCACCTCCGTGGCCCGCTTGCCCTCGTGGTCCGAGAAGTAGGTCATGGCCACGCGGGCCCCCCGCGACCCGAAGGCCACGCAAAGCGCCCGGCCGATGTCCCCCGATCCGCCCGTCACCAGCACCCGACGCCCCGAAAAATCAAGCTCGCCCAACCCTCACCTCACTGTCGATAGGCCTCGGCGCTCGCACCGCGCCCGGCCACGCCCTCGTCATCTCCCCTCAAGGTGATCGAAACGCTGTAAGGGGTCAACATCGCCGGATCGTGCGACCCCGACCAGCTCGACAGGATCGCGCCGGTCGAGGCGCTCAGCGCCCCCTCCAGGACCCGCTCGCCGTTGAGGATCACCGCCACGTCGGCCCCCTCCAGTCGAGGGTCGGGCGGCAAGAGCGCCTCGATCCTCGCCACGTCGGCCGAGATCTCCAGCCGCACCTCCGCCAGCCAGCCCTCGCCCTGGCGCATGAGCGCCACCTCCCCCTCGATCACCTCGCCGGGCCTGTAGCTCTGACCCCAGTCGATCTTGAGCCAGTGCACCCGCTCAAGCGCCTCGCCGTGCGGGGCCGCCCTGTAGCTGAAGGCCCCCCAGGGATCGGCGCGGCGCGCGCCCTCGATCCTGTCCAGGACGGCCTCGTTGTGCCCATACATGAAGTGGTGGCCGACCTTGGGGTCCTCGAAGTAGGTCACGTCGAAGCCCCGCGCTCTGAGCAGCGCAAAGGCCGTCTGAGAGTTTTGGACCAGGATCGTGCCGTCCCTGAGCCCGTGCATGATGTGGACGCGCACGCCCTTGAGGTTGCCGAGCGACTCCGGGTCCAGCGGCAGCGCCGCGCAGCGCGGCACCGCCGCGCTCCACATCCACGGCAGCCGCGTGGCCATGTGCCACACGCCCGCTCCCCCCGAGCTGGCCCCGTCGATGCTGACTCGATCAACGTCCACCCGGTACTGCGTCCTCAGGTCGTCCCAGACCCGCAGCAGGCGCTCCTCGCCGCCGGGCAGCCACCAGCCACCCCGGTAGACCCGCGGGCAGACCAGGATCACCCCTCGGGCCGCCGGCTCGCCCTGCCAGTTGGCCCGACAGTTCTTCAGCGACGAGCCGCCGCCGCCGTGCAGCGAGAAGTGGACCGGCCACGCCCGATCCGGCGTATAACCCTCTGGAATCATTGCGATATAGCTCACCGCCCCCTCTTTGAAGCGGACCAGCCGGGCGACCTTCCCGACGGGCGGGTGGGAGGGCAGCGCCGCCGGGGCCCGCAGCGCGCCCAGCAGGCGCGCGGGGGGCGCGGCGCGGGCGATGTGGTCGATCAGCAGGGCGCGCTCGGTCGGTTCGGCGGCCTCGAGCTGGAGGACGAGCTGGCGCAGGTGGTCGTCGACGAGGTGGTCACCCAGCGCGGCGGCCTCCTGTCGAGCGACCTGCTCGGCCATGAGGTTCGCGACTGTCGGGGAGACTTCAAGGGGCACCACGCCCTCGATCGAGGTGTCCAGCGCGCCTGGCCGCTCCTGGGCGTGGGAATGAGGCGTCGACAGGAGGAGCCCGCTTGAGAGCAGGATCAGGGCGCCGAACAAGGGCGACCGGGGGCGGCGGGCGCCGCCGGCGTGGGCCTCCCGGGCGAGGGGTCTGCACCGGGACATTGCGACCTCCGTGTCAGGGCGCGCTCAGCGTCGGCGCCAGGCCATCGTCGGGCAACATAGCGCGAAGCAAGGGCTTTGGGCCAGACCTATTTGGGCGCGGCGGCCTCCGGAGGGGTTTGTCGGCGGCTACTGGCAGCCCTGGAGCGCGTTGATCCAGTCCCGGATGAGGTCGGCGCCGGCTTGATCGACGACGGCGGAGGCGAAGGGCGGCATGCTCTCATCGTTGCGCAGCAGCATGCGGCGGTAGACCGAGGAGTTCTGCGCGTTGCCGGGCTGCAGGAGCTTGAGGCCGACGGTGCCGAGGTCGCCCTCCTTGGGCTCCTCATTGCAGGTCAGCGTCCGGGCCAGCGGGGTTTCGAAGCGCAGGTCGATGTCGGAGGTGGCTACGCCGTTGGGCAGGTGGCAGTGGGCGCAGTTGGCGTGGATGTAGGCGCGGGCGCGGTCGGCGAGCGGGGCCGTGCCGTAGGGGTCGGGGTAGACCGGCAGGTCGGCGGCGGGGCCGGGGGGGTTGGCGAAGAGGCCCCGCGCGGCGAAGCGGTCGATCTGGTTGTCGCCGTTGGGCCCGGCGAGGTTCATCTGCCCGGTGCTCAGGCCGAGGACCTGGCCGCTGGCGTCGGTGTGGCAGGCGCGGCACTGGGAGCGGCTGGGGTAGGCCCAGGTCAGCGTGCGGGTCTGGCCGCCGTCCTGGATCTGGAAGTCCTTCGTGGCGGCGCCGGGCAGCAGGAAGCCCTCGGTCTGGGCGTCGTTCCACTGGTAGCTGTAGCCGCGGTAGGTCTCGGCCTCGCGGACCAGGAAGCGGGTCTCGATGATGCGGCGCGTGGACGGGTCGCCAGCGACGGCGTCGAGGTAGAAGTTCTTGACGATGATCGAGCCATCGGGGAAGGCCCAGGGCGCGACGGGATCGTAGGTGATCTTGGCGCCGACGGGCAGGACGAAGAAGCGCTCCTTGGAGGCGTCGTCGCTCCAGAGCTGGGCGTTGACGTCGTAGGGGATGAGCTTGCGCTCGGGCACCTGGGCGGCGACGTCGTCGAAGCACCCCGTCTCGGTCAGCGTCAGCGGCAGCGGCTCGGTCGGCTCGACGACCCCGCCGGCCCGCTCGAGCTGGTGGATGCCCCCCAGGGCGTAATCGACGATGTAGATCTCGCCGGCCTCGTCCTCGCCGAAGGAGGAGATCTTGATCCCGGTCTGGGCCAGCTCGACGACCTTGTTGCCGCGCGCGGTCTTGTGGCCCAGCGGGCTCTCGGCCTCCTCGTCGTCGGTGGACACCACGGCGAAGATCTGGCCATTGCCGAAGTCGCCGTAGATGTAGGAGCCGGACATCTCGGGCAGGCGCGCGCCGCGGTAGACATAGCCGCCCGTGATCGACAGGCCGACCTCGTGGCTGTACTGGGCCACGGGGGCGATGAAGTCCGGCTGATCGCAGCCCTCGACGGGGTTGTAGCAGTCAAAGCCCTCCTTCTTGCGCCAGCCGTAGTTGCCCCCGCGGGTGATGACGTCGATCTCCTCGATCCGGCGCTGGCCGACGTCGGCGGCCCAAAGCTGGCCGGTGAGCCGGTCGAAGGAGAAGCGCCAGGGGTTGCGCAGGCCCCAGGCCCATATCTCGGGCCGCGCGGGGGGCTGGTTGACGAAGGGGTTGTCCGGCGGGACGCGGTACTCCCCGTTGGGGCCGAGGTTCGAGACGTCCATGCGGAGGATCGTGCCGAGCAAGGTGCTCAGGTTCTGGCCGTGATCGTCGGGATCGCCGGAGCCCCCGCCGTCGCCGACGCCGACGTAGAGGTGGCCGTCGGGGCCGAAATCGACCATCCCGCCGTTGTGGTTGCCGTAGGGCTGGATGAAGCGCAGCGCGATGACCTCGGAGGCCGGGTTGCCCGCGTCGGGGTTGCCCGGCTGGACGCTGAAGCGCGATATCGTCGTGGGTGTCCCCGGCCCGAGCGTCGTGTAGTTGACCCAGAAGTAGCCATTGCGGGCGAAGTCCGGGTCGAAGGCCAGCCCCAGCAGCCCGCGCTCGTCATTGCCGGTGCGGGAGAAGACCCGATCGGTCAGATCGAGGAAGACCTGGCTCTGGACGACATTGGGGTTGTTGGGGAAGACGTGGATCACGCCGCGCTTCTCCACCACGAAGAGGCGATCGCTGCCGTCTCTGGCGCTGGTCAGGTAGATCGGCTGGTTGAAGGTCAGGTTCGGGAACGCGCGCGCGACGCGCAGCGGCGACAGATCCGGCGCGGGCGGGATGCGGCAGCGGCTCGGCGTCAGATCCTCCGCGTCGGGGCCAGCGTCCGGCTGCGGCCCGACCTCGTCCTGGCCGGGTACGTCCGGCTCCCCGGGCGGACCGCCGTCCTGCTCGATGAACAAGACGATCGGATCGCTGCACCCGCCAAAGGCCAGCGCCACAAGCCCGCAGGCGATCCAGAGGATCCCCGCTGATCGGCGCGCGCTCTCCGGCATGTCCATGTGTCCCTTGGGCATCGCTCAGGCTCCCCCCTCCAACCCGCCTCTACAATAGAAGGTTCCCCTGCGCCGGTCCACCCCCATTCACCCCTCAAGTCCCGCACAAGACCCTTCGACCTCGTCGTCGACCCGCGCGCCGCGCCGCCGAGGTCGCGATCTGGACAGCCCGACGGCGACCCCCTAACCTGGGGGGAGACTCGCGCGAAGGAGCCAACGATCATGAAATCTCCGCTGATCGCCGCGCCGCTCGCGGCGGCCTGCCTGATGATCCTCGGGTGCGGCGATCCCTCGGGCCCCCAGACCCCCTCCAACCCGCTCGACATCCCGGACATCGGCGCGGGCATCGATTACGACACCGCGAGCGGCGAAGACGTCGACGACGGGCTCGACGCCGAAGCGGAGGTCGAGGACGTCGCGGCCGCCGACCCCGAGGACGCCCCGCTGAACATCGACGTCCTGCTGCGCGACAGCTTCGACCGCCCCTCGCCAGACGCCGAGCCGGACGCCGACAGGCCCGATCCCCCCGCCCCGACGATCGTCTCGGGCACCCGGGACTGCCTGCGCTACACCTTGAGGGCCGACAGCACCATCTTCACCCTCAAGGAGGACGTGATCTCCGTCCATTACGAGGTGCGCAACACCTGCACCGTCCCGCTCCGGATGCGCTCGATGCACGAGAGCGACTTCTTCGCCGTGGCCATCCTCAAGGACGGCCAGCCCTGGGTCTTCCTGGCCGAGCCCCACAGCTGCCCCGGCCTTGGACCCGCGGCGGAGTACATGCTGACCCCCGGCGGCGGCTGGATCCGCGGCTGGCTCTGGCGCCCCGACGAGCACGAGACGCGGCTGGACCGCTGCGGCGCCGTCTACGAGCGCGGCAGCCAGTACGCCATCGTCGGCTACGGCATGAGCCCCGTGTCCCCCAACGACCCCAACGGCTACAGCGAGATCTTCGTCATGACCGAGCCCATCCCCATCACCTTGCTCCAATGAGCGCGGCCTTGCCGAGCACCCCGGGCTGAGGCATAGTCTCTGCCAGACCTCGGACAGGAGAGATCCCATGACTCCACCACGCCCCCCGATGCTCTGCGCCGCGCTGGCGCTGGCCTCCTTGCTGACCGCCTGCGCCTCAGGGAGCAAGTTCGCCAGCTACGACACCAACGCCGCGTCACCCCAGGCCGCCTCGCCGGGCTTCTTCGACGGCGCGATGGGCGGCATGGGCGGCGCTGAGTCCAAAATGGCCGAGGAGCAGGACATGGATTACCGCGGCGGAGAGGGCGACGAGATCGTCGATCTCGCCACCGCGATCACCCAGGCCCCCAAGGCCGAGCCGACCGGGGCAGAGCCGACGGACAACGGCGCGCCCGACCTCCAGCCGCCGACCGAGCGCCTGCTGATCTACGACGCCCAGATCGGCATCCTGGTCTTCAAGATCGACGAGACCCTCGACGCCGCCCGCGCCATGAACGAGAAGCACGGCGGCTGGATACAGCAGTCCACCAGCGCCTCGCTGGTGATCCGCGTCCCCGTCAAGAACTTCGAGGCCCTGGTCAAGGAGCTGACCGCCCTCGGCGACGTCTCCTACAAGAACATCGTCGGCACCGACGTCACCGAGGAGTTCTTCGACCTCCAGATCCGCATGAAGAACGCCATGGTGCTGCGCGACCGCTTCATCGAGCTGCTGGCCCAGTCCAAGACCGTCGAGGCCTCCCTCGCCATCGAGAAGGAGCTCTCGCGCCTGACCGAGCAGATCGAGCTGATGAAGGGCCGCATCCGATTCCTCCAGAACCACGCGGCCTTCTCCACCATCACGCTCAACGTCCAGCTCAAGCAGGCCGTCGCCACCCAGGGCCGGATCGGGCTGCCCTTCGGATGGCTTCGCAACTACAACCTCAACGCCATCCTGCACTGATGAGGTCAGCGCCCATGATCACCCCACGAGACGCCCTCCTCTTCGCGG
This sequence comes from Pseudomonadota bacterium, assembly GCA_005804885.1. Taxonomy (GTDB): domain Bacteria; phylum Myxococcota_A; class Bradymonadia; order Bradymonadales; genus SYOX01. Next base: position 23,635 of record SYOX01000063.1, on the reverse strand, counting down.
CGCTGGCCGGGCTGCTGGCCGCCTGCGGCCCCAACACCGAGTTCACCCTGCCCAACGACTTCGTCGCCCTGGCCGACGAGGACATCGAATGGCGCGACTACGACTGGAAGGCCGTCAACACCGACGGCGCCGTCGTCGTCCTGCGCGAGCGCGACAACGACGAGGAGGGCTCGGTGGACTTCTGGGCCAAGGCGCTGGCCCGCGAGCTGGTCGATGGTCAAGGCTATGAGCTGCTCGACACCACCGAGGTCAAGACCCGCAACATGACGGGCAGGCAGCTCCATTTCCAGGTCGATCAGGCCGGCACGCCCTTCCGCTACAACGTGGCCGTCTTCGTCATCGACGACACCATCGTCACCATCGAGACCGCCGCCTCGTCCGAGAGCTGGGAGGCCCAGCAGGCCGCCCTGAACGCCATCGTCGAGTCCGCAGACTACGACTGAGGCCCCTGCCGCAAGGGGCCGAGCCCTCCAGGCAGGCTCCGAGGCCCTCACCCGCCCTGACCGCCCACCGCCAGCTCGCTCAGCGCAGCGGCTCGGCCAGCATCTGCCCGGCCAGCGCGACGAAGACGCTGCGCCTGGGATCGTCGGCGCGGAAGATCAGCCGGAAGTGATCGGTGAGCGGCTTGACCCCGACGAAGAGCTCCTCCAGCGCCCCCGAGGACAGATCCCCCGCCACGAGGTAGCGCGGCAACACCCCGACCCCCTCGCCGGACAGGACCAGCGCCCGGATCGCCGCGATCGTCCCCATGCACAGCACCCGACCAAAGCGCAGGCGATCGCCGCCCTCGGGCGCGTCGCGCCAGTAGCGAAAGAGCGGCAGGTCGGCGTGGGCGTCGATCAGGGTGTGGGCCGCCGCGTCCTCGTCGCGCTCAAGGGGCTGGCGGGCCAGCAGCGCCGGCTGGCCAACGAGGGCGTAATCCTCGCTGTGCAGCCGGATCATGTCGATGCGCGGATCGGTGACGTGACGCGACGTCACCGCGCAGTCGATTTCCTGAGTATGTACGCGCATTTCCAGATCCGGACCGGAGCTGAAGTAGAGGTGGAAGGTGATGTGCGGCAGCGCCGCCCGCAGCGCCGGCAGGATCGGGACGAGCCAGGACAGCCCCAGCTCGTGGCGCGTCCCGACCATCAGCGCCATCTCGGGGGGGCCGGTCTCGCCGCGGCCGGCTCGCACGCAGGCCTCGGCGGCGTCAAGCAGCGCGCGGGCGCGCGGCAGCAGCGCCAGCCCCGCCTCGGTCAGCTCCACCCTGCGCGTGGTCCGGTGAAAGAGCGAGGTGCCGAGCTGATCCTCAAGCTGCTGGATGCGCTTGCCCAGCGCCGCCGGGGTCAACGACACCGCGCGCGCCGCCGCGCGGAAGTTCAAGAAGCGCGCCGCCTCGACGAAGCAGCGGATCGAGTCGATGGAAGGCAGCACGACGACCCCCTGGATCCTGGCGCGAGGCGGAGAGCTTGCCCTGGGTCAGCGCGTGACGGAGATCTTGGCGTCGGTGTCGGGCGGGATGAGGAAGTCGGGGCCGACGTACCACTTGGTCCCATGGGCCATCGAGCGGGCCAGCTCCATGCGCACCTCGTTGTCCTTGAGGATCTGGAGGTAGCGCAGGTAATCGCCCGAGAGCTGCGTGCGGACCTCCAGGATGCCCTCGGCCTCGCGCTTCTTGGCCTCCAGATCGGCCTCGGCCTTGAGGATCTGCACCGCCTTGTCGCGCTGGGCGTCGATCTCGGAGACCTCCTTGATCCGCTCGGCCTCCTCGCGCTTGACCTTGCGATCCTCCTGGGCCTCGAAGAGCTCGCGCTCAAGCCGGAACTTGGACGCCTTCTGCTTCTCCTGCTCCTGCTCGGCCTCCTGGCGCGCAAGCTCGATCTGCTTGTTCTTCTCGATGATGTCCAGGGGCAGCTGGATGTCGGAGACGGTCAGGATCTTGATCCTGACCGGGTTGCCGCGATTGACGATCCCCTCGTCCAGATCCTTGCGGATCCCATCGCGCAGCTCCTGGCGCACGTTCTTGACGTCTTCGATCGTGACCGCGGCCAGGCGGTTGCGCAATGACTCCCGCAAGATCGGCAGGAGGTAGCGATCGTAGAGCTCCTTCCCGTTGACCGTGCTGCCGTCGTCGGGCGCGACCTGCTCGATGATCTTGACCATGTCCTCCTGGTTGTCGCAGTTGGCGCTGTAGGTGATGCGCAGGTCGACCTTGACCGTCAGGTCCGACTTCGTCAGCACGTCGATGGTCTCCTTGCCCTGCTCGTCCTTGCAGTCGACGTCCCGGACCTCGTCGTAGAGCCCCGTGTAGTGCGTCCCAGGCCCCAGCATCGTGTCCTTCACCAGGCCGTGACCGCCGGTGTAGAGGGCCAGCGCCCCTGTCCTGTCAAAGAGGAAGCCCTTGTTGCCCGGCGGGATGTCCTCCGTCCCGCACCCCGTCAGCGCCACGAGCCCGAAAACCACCGGCAGCGCCCGAAGCGCCCCATCCTTGAAGAACACCTTCATCTCATACCTCCAGGTCATGATCCCGCCTTGCGCCCCGCCGTCACCGCCCGATCCTCGGGGATCGCGCGGACGGGGCCTTGATTGAACTCGTCGGCCAGCTCCGCCAGCGCCTCGCGCTGGATCTCTAGATCCTCGGTGAAGGAGCGCAGCGCGTCCAGCGTCTCCTCGCGCTGCAGGCCCACCACGGCGGAGATCCGCGTCAGGCTGGTGAAGAAGCCCGACAGATCCTCGGCCATGCGCCGATCGAAGACCTCCAGCACCCGCTGGCCCTGCTCTCCAGGGGGCAGCCCCGTCATCTCGGCGGCGGCCCCGGCCATCGACCCCAGCAGCGCGTGCCTCTCTCTGGCGTCGAGCAGGCCCGCCAAATAGGACTCGCAGCCCCCCAGGAGCCGCTCGGCCTCCGCGCGGTGCGGGCGCTGGATGCTCGACAGGATCAAGCGGCGCAGCCTCCTGAAGTCCCGCAAGAGCCGACGCTCGGGCCGCGCGGCCCGGCGACCAAGCAGGACAATCACCCCGATGATGATCGCGACAATCACCAGGAAGGCGATGACGTTGGGCATCGCTGACCTCCTGCGTTGACCCTCTCTCCATCAGCGCACACCATAGCGCGCGGCTCTGACGCTGACCAGCCCTCAGATCCAATGGACGAAGCGCGCCAGGGGCGTTAATGTACGCAACCAGGTGGCAACCCCCTCGGTGGAGCCCGATGAGCACACCCAGCGAAGACCCCTTACGGCTGACAATCGTCCTGACAGGCTTCCCGCCCGACGTCGCGCGCGAAGACGCCGTCGCGCGCGTCCGGTTGGCCTTCGGCACCGACCTCGCCACCGCCGAGCGCTTCGTCGAGAACATCCCCGTCGTGGTCAAGCGGGGCGCCACCAAGGAGACCGCGCGGGCCTACGTCCAGACGCTCCACAAGATCGGCGCCGAGGTCGAGGTCCGGCGCGAGGAGCCCTCCCAAGAGGCCGCCCTCCAGACCAGCAGCGGTCAGAGCGACTCCACCAACGGCGCCCGCGCCGCCATCGGACGCCTCAACACCGTCTCTGTCTCGCGCCAGGCCGCCCGATCCCAACAGACCCTCCAGATCCCCGGGCAGCCGGCCAGCCGACCCATCCGGCGCACCTCGCCTGACCCCGCCGAGGCCGCCCCCAACAACCCCGAAGCCAGGAAGGGCAACCCCGTCGAGACCGAGTTCGCCGCGCCGCCCAGGGCGACGCCCCACAAGGCCCCCCCGATCGACGCCCTCGTCGACAGGATCGACCTCGACGAGTTCGTCGCGGAGAGCGACTCGAATCCCTGGGACGATCCCGTCATCGAGGCCGAGTTCGTCGCCGCAACCCACAGCGCCCCCTCCGATGGCGCCGCCGTCGCAGCCCCCCTCCTCGACGACCTCTACTCCAGCCTCGGCTCGGATCCCTTCGGCGACGTCCCCGCTGGGGGCTGGGACCCCTCCACCGACGCCTCCGAGCAACACCTGGACATGCTCGAGGCCGCCAAGGCCGCGGCGCTGGCCCGAGGCTCCTCGGCGGCCATGCATACCCGACTGGAGGCCCCACCCACGCCCATCGTCATGCAGCCGGCGCCCTCGGTGAAGATCTTCCGCAGCGCCGAGCCAGCGCCCAGGCCCCCGTCCGCCAACCCCCTCGACGAACTCCTGATCCACAACATCGACGCCGACGACCTCCCCGGCCGCATCGTCGGCGCCGACGCCGGGATCACCGTCGACGGCGTCTGGCCGCCCGATGAGGACGAGGACGGCTTCGTCGTCGAGCAGAACGCCATCTCCGGCGACGCCGCGCCCTCCGGCGTCGCGGGCTTCGAAGTCGAACGCGGCGTCGACGACAATCAACCGAGCCTCGAATCCCTCCTCTACGACCGCGACCACGGAGAGCTCCAGCTCCTCGACCCGCTGGCCCTCGCAGGGCACGGAGACACCCCCCCGCCGCTGGCCGACGACGCCCTGGACGCTGACGACGCCGCCCCCAGACGCAGCCAGCGCCCCCGGGGGCGCGCCGATAATCCGCTGATCTCGGACGAGCGCGGCTCGCCTGGGCCGCCCGCCGCCCTCGACGACGCGCCAGCGCTCAAAGGAGCCGAGGCGCCGAGCGCCGGCCCGACGACCTCGCCTCTGCCCGCCCGGTCGACGCCAGCGAACCCCGAGCCCAAGGCCGCTCGCCCGAGAGGCGATGGCGAGGCGGCCTCCGAAGGCTCGACCGGGCCCTTGAGGCCACCGCCACCCAGAGTCCTGACGCCAGCGCGGGGCTTGCCTCGACCGGCCGCCGTCGCCGCCCCGGCCAGGGCCTTCTGGCCGACGGTGCCCAGGGCAATGCTCGCGCCGATGCTCGGCGCAGGGATCCTGTGGTTGCCCATCATGGCGGTGTTGCTGACCGGCGTGCTCCTCCTGAGCCAGGGCTCCGGCGTGATGCTGGCCGCCGCGATCTCCTTGCTGATGATCGCCATGGTGGCCCAGACCAGCAGCTTCAGCCGGGCGGCCACGCAGGCCCTCCACGGCGATCTGACCGCGCCGAAGCTGGGCTTTGACCGCGAGGATCTGCTCAAGGGCGGCGTCCTGATGACGATCTTCGCGCTGCTCTTCTTCGCCCTGCCGATCTGGGTGGGCTCGGGGCTGCTGGCCACCGGCGACGCCGCCCGAGACGTGGCCCTGGCCACCCAGGACCCAAGCCGCACCCGGGAGTGGTCGCCCGAGGAGCCCTTCTTTGACGCCCAGGGCGCGCGCGTCCTCTTCCTGCCCAACACGCCGGCCAACGTCGCCCTGACCAAGGAGGGCAAGCGGGTCCTGGTCGACCCCAGCCGGAGGCAGGTCTACACCATCGCCGCCGAGAAGGCCGGGGCCTCACAGGAGGCCATCGAGGGCTTCCCTGTCGCCCGCTTCCTGCTCTTCCTGCTGCTGCTGACCGGGGCGCTCTACTGCTGGCCGATGACGTTGACGATCCTCTCGCTCGGCACCCGCACCTCGGACATCTTCAACCCGCTCTACCTGGCGCGCGCCATCAAGGCCGGCGGGGGGCGCTACGGCTTCGTCGCGGGGATGGGGATCGCGCTGGTGATGACCTGCGTCGGGATCGCGATCGGCATGGCCGCCTCGGGCGCCCTGAGCCTGTCGCTCAGCGCCGGTCTGGGAGCGATGCTGCCTGGCCTCGCCGCCTTGCTGATCTCCGCGCTGCTGATCGGCTACGCCTTCACCGCCCAGGGCATGCTCATCGGCGTCATGATCGCCGAGACCCCCGAGCTCTTCGAAGACTTCCACCGCGGCTTCGTCGCCGGCCCTTGAGCCGACGCCCTCACCCGGCCCCGAGCGCCCCTTGACCCTGCGGCGGCTTGGGATCCTAGAACGCTGATTGGTTTGAGGGACCGAGGCCGGCGAGGCCGACAGCGAAGACGCCGTCGGCCAGATAGACGCCAAGGAGGAGCACCCAGTGGGTGACGCACAGGCGGGCCCTTTGGCCCGCCGGCACAAGCTGTGCTCGCATCGACGACGCCGGCATCGATCTTGCCGACGGCGTCGTTGTCGGCCCGTTGGCCGATGGGAGTCAAACCGGTCAGCGTTCTAGGGGGCCCTGGAGTCGCCGCCGTCCTCGGTCGGCGCCTCGGGTTGGCGTTGGGGGGCCTCCTCGACGGGGCGCACGCGCTCCTCATCGGGGGGCAGGCCGAGGGCCTCGATCTTCTGGCCGGCGCGGACCTTGTTGGCCTCCTGGATCTGGAGCCTGGGGTCGGTCAGGTAGGACTTGAGGCGATCGAGGGCCTCCTGGGTCATCTGGGTGTACTGGTTGTCGACCCCCTGGCGCTCAGAGAGCGTGATGGTGCGCTCGTAGTACTGGAGGGCGCGGTCCATCAGCGGGCGCAGCTTCTTGCGCAGCTCTTCGAAGTAGAGCTCGGCCTCCTCGTCGGTCAGCTCCGGGATCTCCGAGGTCAGGAGGTCGGCGTAGAAGTCCTCGTACATCTTCGCGATCTGGTAGCGCGAGGCGGTCGTCCAGTAGGGGTGCGCCAGCCTTATGGTGCGGATGTAGAGGGACTGTGACTGCTCAAAAAGCTGAATCTTGTCGCGCAGATCGCCCTCCATGCGCTCGATGGGAAGCTTGAACTTGATGGCGACGAAGAGGTGGTGGTAGACGCGGCCGATGCCGTACTGGGCGCCGGCGATGAAGTAGGCGTCGTCGGGCAGCGCGTCCTCGACGGGGGCGCGGCGGTTCATGGTCAGCGCCTCGCGGTAGGCCTCCTCGGCCGCGGACAGCTCGCCGAGCGCGAGGCGGGCGTCGCCGAGCCGCACGCTGGCCTCGATCCTGTCGCCGACCGTCAGGCTGGTCCGGGCGCCGATCTCGTCGATGACCGAGACCACCTCGGCGTGCCGCTCCAGCCGGGCGAGGCTGCCGGCGAGCCTGAAGAGCGCGTCGGTGGCCTCGCTGCGGCCGGGGAAGGTGTCCGCGACCTTGCGGTAGAGCGCGGCGGCCTCGGCGTGCCGCCCGGTGAAGTCCAGCGCCAGCCCCGAGTTGTAGAGCGAGGCCAGGAAGTAGTCGCTGTCCTGGAAGTGCTCGATGATCAAGGCGTATCTCTCGACCGCCTTCTCGTACTGGCGCTTGCTGAAGGCCTCCTGGGCCTGCTCGAAGGTCTCCCTGGAGTCGATCACCTCCGTGCGCGGCGCCTCGCCCGAGGAGGAGGTGGCCTTGATGAGGGTCGGGTCCAGCGCCAGCTCGTCGATGATGAGCCTGGAGGGCTTGTCGGGGCCGGGGTGCCCGGCGCAGGCCGCGCACAGCAGCGCAGCCAGGGCGAGGGCGGTCGTGGCGATGCTCTTCATGGTGGGCTCTGGGCTTCGGTGGATCTGGCTCGGGGGCCAGGTGACCTCTCTTGTGACGACGCAGCGCCGCACACCTGACAGGCTGCAATGGGTGTTCGGCAGATCGGCGGCGGATCAAGAACCAAGGGGTTCAGGGGCCGAAGAGTTCTTGACGGACCCAGTTGAGGCCCTCGAAGGAGTGGATGTCGCGGCTGAAGTAGGGGATGTGGCGGATGAGGGTCTTCTGGCCGCTGCGCTCGCGCAGCGCCTTGAGGGTCTGGGCGTCGAGATCGGCGAGGATCTGGAATTCGATCGCGTTGGTCAGCAGGGCCTCGCCGAGCGCCTCGGCCGCCTCGGGCGTGATGTCGGCGACCTTCGCGCGGATCTGCGCGCCGACCTCGGCGCTCGTGACCTCCAGGGCCTCGCGGGGCAGGTAGGGCTCGTGGACGCGGTTGACGATGAAGCCCGCGAAGGGGATGGCCTCGTCCATCAGGCGGTTCTGGAAGAAGCGCGCCTCGTCGACGGTCATCGGGTCGGGGCTCGTGACGATGAAGAAGGCGCACTCGGGCCCCCCGAGGATCTCGCGCACTCGCCGGGCGCGGCTCTGGAAGCCGTCGAAGAGGTGCTGGAAGCTGAAGAGGAACTTCGAGAGCTCGTCGAGCATCTCGGCGCCGGTGAACTTGGTCAGCGTCTTGAGGACGTAGCTCGTTCCGATGTTGAAGAGCCCGAAGCCGAACTTGCGGGCGGCCAGCGAGGGCTTGTAGAGCCACTGGAGCGCGCTGCTCTCGACCGCCTCGGCCATCCGCTTCGGGGCGTCCAGGAAGTCGAGCGCGTGGACGGTCGGCGGCGTGTCGAGCACGATGAGGTCGTAGTTGCCCTCCTCGTAGAGCTCATGGAGGCGCTCCATGGCCGAGTACTCCTGCGTCCCGGCCAGGCTCGTCGAGAAGTACTTGTAGAGGCGGTTGTCGTAGATGCTCTGCCGCACCTCGGCGTTGGGCGAGTAGCGCTCGACGAGCCGGTCGAAGGAGCGCTTCATGTCGAGCATCATGGCCCACAGCTCGCCGGTCGGCGCCAGGCCGGCCTCCTCGAAGGCGGCCAGCGGGATCTGGCGCTCCTCGTTGTCGAGGGCCTCGACGCCGAGGCTGTTGGCCAGCCGCCTGGCCGGGTCGATCGTCAGCACGAGGACCTTGCGGCCCAGGACCGCGGCGTGCAGCGCGACCACGGCCGACACGGTCGTCTTGCCGACGCCGCCGCTGCCGACGCAGACGATCACCTTGCGATCGCGGATGAACTGACCGAGGCGCTGATCGTCCTCCACGCGCTCTCCTTCTGCTTGCGGTTCAGGCCGAGTCCCTGACGACGGCCGAAGCTTGCCGATCGATCTGATCGGCGATCTTGGAGATCGTCATGAAGTCGAAGCGTTCGGTGAAGTAATAGGGGATGTGAATCTGCGGCAGGTCTATCTCGGCGTCGATGCGATCGAGGTAGGTCCGCTGCAGCTCAACCCGCTTGCGGCGAAAGAGGGCCGCGTCGAGCATCCGGCCCAGGTCGCCCTCGACCGGCCCGGCCGCGTCGAGCTTCTCCATCAGGTCGGCGTGGGCGTCAAAGAGGGGCGGGTAGATGGCGTTGGCCACCACGAAGCCCAGCGGCACCTTGAGCGCGTCGTCGAGGCGCTGCTTGAGCTCGATGGTCTCGTTGACCGGCATCTCCTCGACCAGCGTGATGAGGTTGAGGGCCGTGCGGCGCGGGTCGTGGACCAGATCGCCGATCTGTCGGGCCTCCTGGTACATCGGCCCGGAGGTGATCATCGAGCAGATCACGTCCGGGATCTGCAGGAAGAAGACGCCGTGGCCGGTGGCGGGCGCGTCGATGACGATCATGTCCCACACCGGCCGCCCCGTCATCGGATCGCGGGCCTGCTCCTCGTGCCAGGCCTTGCCCAGCAGGGTCAGCTCGTTGAGGCCAGGGATGACCCGCAAGAAGGTGCGGATGAAGCGGTTCTCGAAGACGGCCTTGTAGAGCGTCTTGAGGCGCAGCTTCATGATCGCATACTCTTCGAGCGCCTCGTCGGGGGTGATCCGCACCGCAAAGAGGTTCTCCTCGACCTCAAGGGGCTCGACGCTCAGGGGCTTGGAGCCGAAGATGCGCGAGAAGCGCTCCTTGGCGCTCATGTCCATCAACAGCACGCGCTTGCCCCTGCGGGCTGCGGCCAGCGCCACGGCGGCCGAGATCGTCGTCTTGCCGACGCCGCCCTTGCCCGTGTTGATGACAAAGCGCTTCTCAAAGAGGTCGAACATGAGGGCCCCCGCCCGGATGACCTGCGCCGCGCGCTCGACGATCAGGCGACCGGATCTATAGATCGTCCGACCCCAGGGTGCAAGGTCGTCAGCTCCCCGGGACCTCCAGCGGCTCGATCCCCGCCGCGGCATTGCCGCGCTGGGTCGACAGGCAGCCTTCGAGCTGCCCGCTGGAGGCGTCACCAAACTTCGAGATGTTCGGACCGAACTCCACATCCCACTCCAGCGCGATGAGCGTGGACGTCAGCGTCTTGACCCTCACCTGCCCGCCCACGCCCAGGTGGACAACCCCGTCGGAGTCCTTCTCCAGCTCGCGGTTGGCCGTGTTGTCCAGGCCAAAGCGCGCGCAAATCTCGCCCTGCTCCACGTCGCAGTACTCCCCCTCGTCGCGGTTGACCACCTGCAGCGTGTCGGCGCCCTCCACCCCGCTGTTGAGCCGCCGGTTGAGGTTCTCCAGCAGGTTCGAGCCCTCCGGGTCCGCCACGTTGGTCTGCAACACCAGCAGCCGAGGGCGCTCCTCGGCCTCGTCAGAGCCGGCCACGAGGAACTCCACCGTCCCCATGTCCACCGTGATCCGCCGATCGGTCACCTCCCCGACAGGCACGTCCACGGCCAGGGTCCCCAGCGTGTTGTTGCGGATGAAGGTGCCGTCGATCTCCCCGGCCTCTCCGATCACGCGCAGCGGCTGACCGCCGCTGCACGACGTGTCCTCGGGGACCACCTCCTCACCGCAGCCCACGGCGACCAGCGGCAACGCCGCCGACATGGACAGCCACATCACGAGGCTCTGTGCGCTCATGCGCCCCCTCCTTGCGCGCCGGGCTTCGGACCCAGGTGCATGTTGTCGATCAGCCGCGTGTCCCCGAAGAACACCGCCAGCGCCATCACCACCCCCTCGCCGCCGACCCTGGACATCGGCTCAAGCGTCCTCGGGTGGACCACCTCTACATAATCGATGCGCGCCATCGAGGCCCCCTCGACGATCCCGCGCGCCACCGCCACCAGCGCGCCGACGTCGCGCTCCCCGGAGTCCACGGCCTGAGCGGCCGCCTGCAGGGCGCGCCAGATCGACGGCGCCTGGGCGCGCGCCGCTGCCCCGAGGCGCGTATTGCGGCTGCTCATCGCCAGGCCATCGGGCTCGCGCACGGTCGCTCCGGCGAGGATCTCGACAGGGAAGTCGAGGTCGCGGACCATCTGCCGGATGACGGCGAGCTGCTGGTAGTCCTTCTGGCCAAAGATCGCCACATCCGGCTGGACGACGTTGAAGAGCTTGGCGACGATCGTGGTCACGCCCTCGAAGTGGCCTGGCCGCGTCGCGCCGCACAGCCCGTCGGTCATGGTCGAGACCGTGACCTTCGTCATCGCCCCTCCGGGGTACATCTGCGCCGCGCTCGGGGCGAAGACCACGTCGACGCCCGCCTCGGCGCACAGCGCCACGTCCCGCTCCAGATCGCGCGGGTAGGTCTTCAGATCTTCGGCGTTGTTGAACTGGGTCGGGTTGACGAAGACGCTGGCGACGAGCACCTCGGCCCGCGCCCGGCCCTGCGCCATCAGCGACAGGTGACCCGCGTGCAGCGCACCCATCGTCGGCACGAAGGCGACCTCTCGCCCGCCCGCTCGTCGCGCGCGCAAAGCCTCGCGCAACCCCGCGACGGTGTCGAAGACCTCTATCATCGCCCAGCCCTTCGAGCGCGACCTCCAGCGGCCGCGGCGGGCGAAAATCTAGCACCGGCGCGGCCGGGTGTCCAACCCCCCGACCTCGATCCCGAGCCGCCCAGGCCGGGGCGGATTGACACAGAGGCCGCTTTTGCCTATCCCCAGGGCTGGCTTCTTTAGACTGGAGGGAGACTTTCTGGTCTCGACCCCTCCCCTTGATGGTAGGCGACATGAACAAGATCCTGATGATCCCCCTGGCCCTCTCGCTGACGCTGGGGGCGCTGGCCTGCAGCGGCAATGATCGCCCCCCCTCGCTGGCCGCCCAGCTCGATCAAGCCCGCGTCCTCAACAGCGACCTGCGGGGCAACTGGGACGGCACCCAGAAGATGCTCAAGACCACCCTGACGGCGGTCGAGGAGCTGCCCGTACTCCAGATCGACGCCGCCAGCCTGGAGGTGGATCTGATGCGCAAGTCCCTCTTCGAGTGCTTCCAATCCCCCGCCGGGGCCGGCGACGCCTCGGCGCGCTCGGGCGCGGCCATCGACGGCACCCCGGCCGCCCCCATCCCCCCCTGCGAGGGCGCTGACGTCGACGCCCTGCTCAACCTCGGCCAGGCCGCCGGCCCCGAGATCGACGGCTTCTACCGCCAGAAGCTCGCCGCCATGGCCATGGTCCGGCTCAACCTGCGCACCCTGCTCCCGACCCGCACCAAGGACATGACCGAGCGCCACATTCAGGCCCGCAAGGTCATCGACGAGATCGAGTTCTCCGCCCAGCGCGAGAAGAAGCTCGTCGACGAAGGCGAGATCGAGGACGCCGACCGCAGCGTCTTCCGCGCCGACTACGAGGCCCTCCAGCAGGAGCTGACCAGCCTCAAGGCGCTGCTGAGCGAGACCGAGCGCGCCCCCTCCGAGATCGACACCACCGTGCGCGCCGCCATCGATGACCTGCTGTCCGGCCTGACTCGCCTCGGCGCCAAATAGCCCTCCGACCCCGGACGCAAAAAGGCCCCTGCACCGCGTGGCGCAGGGGCCTTTTTGATTCTCAGAGCCTCAACCCGACCGAGATCACTCGGCGAAGGCAGCGGCCAGGTCCGTCAGCTTGCCAGAGGCCTCCTGCAGGCGCTCAAGGGCCAACTGGATCTGCTCGGTGGCCGTCGGGAGGATCAGCGCCTTCTCGGGGCTGATGAACTGCTGGACGTTGGTCACCAGCGAGGTACCCGAGGAGATCAGGTTGGGGGCGTCCTGCGACGCGACCGTGAACAGGCCGCGGGCCAGGTCCATGATCTCGGCGGGCTTCTGGAAGCCCTCCACCTGCATGTTGGGGTTCTCGGACAGCTGGTTGCCCAGGCCGACCATCTTCTCGGTCATCAGGACCGTGAAGTAGAGGCGGTTGGCCGACTCGACGAAGGTGTCCACGTCCGCAATGCCAACCTTGGTGTACTTGATGCCCTCAGCGCCCGAGGCCACCGGGTTGAGCGTGTTGAAGGTCGCCTGCGAGCACTTGTCGCACACCGTGCCGACCGACAGCTCCACCTCCTCCGTCTTGGGCATCTCGATGCCCGCGATGTCGCCGATTCCACCGGCGATCTGCGACATGCCGGCACACCCCGTGGCGCCCAGCAACAAGAGACCCAGCGTGAGAACGAGAATATTGGTCTTCATCTGAAGAACCTCCTTGAAGTGTGGTGGAGCACATCCCCACCTGTTTCAGTGACATCAACAGCCTGACATAAGCTGCGCGACCCTCCCATCAGACCTGACCCCCCCTCATGAAGGTCTGGCAGGTTTGAAAGATGGCGTGTCGCTCAACCCAACGCGACTCATGAGCACTCCTTACACCGCTTCCCAACGAGAATCAACCCAAGGGCGCTCAAAGAAAAATATTTCAAACAAGGTGGCTACTTATGACTCCTCAGGCCCCTGCCCTCCCGAGTCGCACAGCCCCCCCCCTTCATCCGACTCGCCGACGCCCCAAACTGGACATCAGCACAGCCCAACCAACCCTCCCTCCCCCACGCTTATTCTCAACCCGTGCGCGTTTTCTTGACCCACGGAGCCCCCGGACCATACTCCACACCGATGGATCCAACGATCGGCGCCTCACCCTCCCCTGGAGGCCCGACGCTCAGGAGCACGACGAGGTCATGAAGACGACACGATCCTCTCTCCAACGCCGCCTCGCCCTGTCCCTGCTGGGCATCGCCGCGATCGCCGGCGCCTCCTGCATGGCCGAGACGCGCAAGGACGGCTCCCCCGAGGCCGGCCAGGAGCAACCCATGGCCAGCCCGCCCGCCGAGGGCGACGACTTCTTCGAATTCGGCGAGCTGCCCTCCGGCCCCGCCCCTGTCGACGGCTACGACCCCGACCTCATCGGCGTCAAGGACCCCACGCCGGCCGCCCAGCAACCCCAGGGCGCCACCGACGAGGCCCCAACCACCCAGATCTCCCGCGCCAGCGTGGTGGACTTCGTCAAGAACGGCCCCCGACACCCCCTCAGCCTCGTCGAGGTCCAGCCGGCCTTCACAGGCAACCAGTTCGTCGGGTACCGCGTCACCGCCCTGAGCGTCGAGGGCGCGCAACACTTCGGCAGCTCGCTGCGCGCTGGCGACGTCGTCCTGACCGTCAACGAGCGCAACATCGCCATGCCCGAGGACTACATGGCCGTCTGGGGCGAGCTGCCCAAGGCCAGCAAGCTCTCCGTCAGCCTCATCCGCGACGGACAGACCATCGACATGTCCTGGCCCATCGTCGACTGAGGCAGGCCGCGAGCCTCAAGGCGACTCCCCCTCCTTCCTCTCCAGCTTCTCCAGAAGGTCGGGGTTCACCCCGATCCGCGACCGCGCCTCGGCCACCTGCTTCTCGACGAAGATCCGCGCGAGCTTCTCCCGCTTGCGCTCGGCCAGGAACTCCCGGATGCCCGGCTCGGCCTCCGAAAGCGGGATCTCGCTCTCGACCTCGATCGCCGTCACCGACAGGATGTGAACTCCGAAGATCGTCCGCGTCGGCCTCGACAGCTCCCCGACGCCGATCCTGAAGGCCTCGTCCGCGAACGCCTCCACCATCGTCGGACGCCACCCCACTTCGCCGGACTTGCCCACCTCGCGCCTCGGGAACATCGGCAGCGTCTCGAAGTGCAGCTCCACGTCCGCAGGCAAGCGCCCTGACCACCGCCCCGCGATGGCCTCGAAATCCTGCACCGTCCGAGCCGGCAGCCCCAACGCCACGATCTCCTCCCGGATCTGCGCCGCCAGCGCCTCGCAGGCCTTGAAGACCTCCTCCGGGATCTCGACGCCCTTGCTCGTGTCCCACTTCGACGCGCTCGGCTTGACCAGCAGGTGATCGGCCGAGCGCAGCTCCGGCGACCAGTACAGCATCCGGTTGGCCTTGTAATACGCCGCGACCTCATCGGCCGGGATGCCCGAAGGCCGGCCCTTCTCTTCGACCTCCTGCTCCAGGAGCCGCTGCACCACGAGCTGCTTGCGCAGATACTGGATATCGTCGCTGTCGCCGTGGCCTTGCGCCAGCGCCTCGTCCGAGAGCACCTCGGCGACGATCAGCTCGTCGAGCACGGCCCGGCGATCCTTGCCGCCGCGCTCGCGCTCGACCGCGCGGACCAGCGAGGACACGCCGATCTCCCGACCGTTGACCTCCGCGACCACCTCCTTCGGCGACACCTCGCTGTCAAAGAGCGCCTTGAGCGCCTCGCGCCGCGCCCTGGCCTCGTCCGACTCCCCCCCGCAGGCCGACAGCGCCACGAGCGCCAACCCCAGGCTGATCCGCGACCACCTCATCGCGGCTCCCCGCCGGCCTCGCGGGCCCTGCGGCGCACCAGCAGCGCGAGCTTGCCCAGCTCCACCCCGCCCCGCACGATCAGGAAGCCGACCAGGAGGGTCATCGCCGCCGCCACGTAGTCCTTGTCCGTCAAGAACCGGGTCGACTGGTAGAAGAAGTACAGGCTGCCGAGGATCAAGAGACCGCTCAACCCGTCGTAGACATATCCGCGTGCCACCATCTCCCTCACCGCAGCTGCCACAGAAGCAGCAACCCCAAGAGCGCCAACCCGCCCGCACCCAGCAGCGCATAGCGGCGCGCCGCCGGCCCGCGCACCGCCCGATCCTCATACCGCTGCAGGGCCACGTCAAGCTCGCGCTGCTCCAGCTCCAGGTGCAGACCCGGCGAGAAGAAGAACAGGTAGGCCACCACCATCCAGGTGAAGAGGAAGATCAGCGTCGCCATGACCTGCGCCTGATCCGCCTGGGCCCCGAAGCCGCTCACATAGCGATCCGAGACCCCCTCGGAGAAGTTCACGCCGTAGAGCGGCACGACCCCCAGCAGCAGCAAGAACACCCACCGCGCCGGAAAGTGCACCTTGTAGGGCCACCACAGGTGGTAGCGCAGCGGAGGCACCGGCGAGGGCTCGCACACAAGCTCCCTGCCATCTCGCCGCTGCGGCCCGGACCGCGCCCCTCCCCACAGCGCGCGCGGCTCCCGGCGGCCCAGCCACGCCGCCGCCACGCACACGTACATCACCATCGACGCCGCCAGCGACAGCCACCCCGAGGCGCCCTCGTGCACCGCCTGATCGGCCTGCGGCAACACCAGGTAGATCGGCACGAACGAGGACGGGAAGAGCAACACCAGCATCCCCGACCACCGCAGCGCCATCCCCGCCGCCAGGAACACCAGCGGCAACAGGTAGGCCACCATCACCAGCCCGCGCGTGTCCTCCACCAGCCACTCCAGCTGAAGCGGCAGCAAACACACCAGCGCCCAGAGGTTGACCCCCAGCAGCGGCAGCAGAACGCTCCAGACCTCTCGCCTCACCCCGCTCCACCTCCCGACCCCTTCACCCACCCTTGATGCGCCCTGACACCCCCGACATTCCTCGCCGCCACAAAGCACGGCCGCGAAGACGCCGACAGCCTCATCGACAGACCCCGATCTCCCCGAAGCCCGCCATCGTGCACGACTGATCCCGCGGGCACCGGCCCTCCTCGCCCTCCTCGGCGCCCAGCAGGCAAAGCCGCTCGCACGCCGCCTCGTCGCCGTTCTGGAGGCATTGCAGCGGCGACACGCACTGCACCGTGCCCTGACATCGGTTGCCCTGCGCCACCCGACCGCGCCACACGCACAAGCCATCTCGCCCGCTGGTCACCAGACAGCCCTGCCCCGAGTCCTCACAAACCTGAGTCGGATCAAATAGATCGCACTGCTGACGGCACACCCCGTAGTCCAACCCGACGAAGAGCTCGCACGCCCACCCCTCCTCGCAGCCCCCCAGCGCGCCGGGCGCCGCGCCCCCGACGCAGTTGGGCGCGCACCGATCCTCGGCGCCCGTCCCCGTGCACCGGAGGCCATCGCCGCAGACCTCCTGATCGCACACCTCGCCCTCGGCCGCCGCCCCGATCGTCTGGCAGGCGCCGTGCTCCGCGCCGGAGGGCTCACAGCCGGTCCCCTCGGGGCACTGCCCCTCGATGAAGGGCCGGCACTGCCCCCTGCACAGCCCGAAGGCGCCGCCGATGCACCGATCCAGCGGGCCGCAAGCCCCGTCGTCGCCCTGGCACTGACGGCGGCAGATCGCCACGTCCTGGTGGGCGTATAGCAACCCGCAGACTTGACCCTCAGGGCAGGTCCCCTGCTCCCCCAGCGCGCAGACGCTGCGACAGACCCCGATGGCGGCCCCGAGGAGCGCCTCGCAGACAAACTCGGGCGTCCTGGGCGTCGAGCCCGCGTCGCACGTCTCGCCTTCGACCTCGCAGCGCACGCGCCGCTCGAAGCAGACCCCGCCTGGGCCGCAGAACTGATCCTCCAGGCAGGCCGGCGCGCACCGATAGCCCAGATCCAGCGGCTCCGGCTCGGCCTCCGGCTCGGCCTCCGGCTCGGCATCCGGCTCGGCCTCGGCGGCGTCTCGCTCGGACAGCTCATCGAGGCGCGGATCGCCCTCGACCCGCAGCGGCTCCTCGCCCAGCCCGCACCCGACCGCCGCCCCCAGCAAGAGCAGGAGCCCCAGCCCGGCTGCGTTCATGTGATGTCTATCGCCGATTGCCCCCTCCGATCCGCCCAGAGACGCGCCGAGCATACCCGAAAGCGCCTCCTGATGGGAATGCGGCGGAAGCTTGACGAAGGCACTCCGCCGTTCATACTATTTTGACAGCCTGCGGCCTTTGGGCAAGAAGCCGCCTGACTGCGTTGGCTGGACCCCTGCACACGAGCCCCGCCTTGATCACAGACCCCAAGCGCTCAAGCCCCGACGCCGCGGACGCCCTTGATGAACAAGCGGCGGGGTCCGAAGACGCGGCGAGGCAGCTGAGCGCGACGCGCCCCGGCGACGAGGACGCGGTGGTCACCAGCGCCGTCTACGACGTCCGGCGCCTCGCAAAGGCCGACGAAGGCGGCAGGAGAGACCCCAGCAAGGACCCGACGCTGCTGGGGCGATACAAGATCCAGGAGATCCTGGGGCGTGGGGCCTTCTCGATCGTGTATCGGGCGAGCCAGGTGGGGATAGGGCGGTCGGTGGCGCTCAAGGTCTTCTTGCTGCCGCCGACCTCGCGGCAGAACCCGAAGACCGCCGAGGCCGCGCTGGCGCGCTTCCAGCGCGAGGCGAGGCTGGCGGCGGGGCTGCGGCACCCGCACACGGTGACGCTCTTTGATTACGACAAGACCGACGCAGGCATCCTCTACATGGCCTTCGAGTTCATCGAAGGCCCGACGCTGAGCAAGGAGATCAAGGCCAAACCGGGCGGCCTGCCGATCCCTCGCGCGGTCGACGTCGCCCGGCAGGTCGCTCTCAGCCTCGCCGAGGCCCACGAGCAGGGCATCATCCATCGGGATCTGAAGCCCGGCAACATCATGTTGACCCAGCGCCTGGGCCAGGACGACTACGTCAAGGTGCTGGACTTCGGCATCGCCAAGCTCATCGGCAACACCGAGCGCAACCTCGACTTTGACGCCGAGCGCTCCAACGTCCTGGAGGTGCTCGACCTCATCGAGCCCGCGGCCGACAGCGTGGATCTGACCCTCAACGGCCGGATCGTCGGCACCCCGCGCTACATCCCGCCCGAGCAGATCCGCGGCGAGGACCTGACGCCCGCCGCGGACATCTACGCGCTGGGGCTCATCCTCCATGAGATGATCACGGGCAGCCCGGCCAACCCCGGCAAGAAGGCCCACGAGCTGATCACCTGGCACCTTGAGGATCTCCCCTTCGACATGCCGCCTGGCTTCGCCTGCCCGCCTGGGCTGGCCCACGTCATCCAGAAGGCCACCCGCAAGGATCCTGCCGCCCGCTATCAGTCTTGCAAGGAGCTGCTCGCGGACCTCGATCGCCTCGACGCGCGCGGCGGCTGGATCAAGGCGCCCGGACGATCCAGGGCCATCCTCGTCGCAGCGGCCCTCAACGTCCTGCTGATCGCGCTGCTGTCCGCCGTCGCGCTGACGCTCTTGAACTCCTCGTCCGAGGACCTCGCCGCTCAAGCCCCCAGGGGGTCGCAAGCCGCCCTGGCCCCCGCCGAGCCGGCCGACGGCGCCGCCGGTGATGACGACCCGAGCGGAGAGGCCGTCCAGACACCGTCGGTCGGAACGATCAACGCCGTCGACGAGCGGAAGGCAGCGCTCGGCGAGGAGGGGCTCGCCGGGGCGAAGAGCCCTTCGGAGGGCGAGCCGGCGCCTGAGCCGCCCGCCCAGGTGCAGATCGAGAGCGTACCGCCAGACGCGGCCATCTTCATCGGCAACCTGCGCATCGGCAGGACCCCCATGGCGCTGACCCTCGACCCCAACCAGTCCGAGCTCAACCTCACGATCAAGAAGCCCGGCTTCAGAGATCAGAGCGTCCAATGGAGCCCGCAGGCCCAGTCTCCCTTCCCCGTCAAGCTCAAGCCGGCGCCGCGCAACGTCGCGCCGACCCCCGACAAGAAGCCCAACTACCGCATCCTCCCATGACCCCCCGCAATGCCTGCGCCGCCACGCTGCCCCTGATCCTGGCCGCGCTCATCAGCACGATCGCCCCGCTGGCCGCCTCAGAGGCTCACGCCCAGGACGAGATCGCGCCGATCGCCGACCCGGGTCTCCTCTTCGAAACGGGCGTCGAGCTCTACCGCAGCGGCCAGTACGCGCTGGCCATCGAGGTCTTCCGGCAGGTCTTTGAGCTGGATCCCAACCCCTTCGTCCTCTTCAACATCGGGCGCTGCCACGAGGAGCTTGGGCAGCTCAAGGAGGCCGTTCGCTACTACAAGCAGGCGCTGCTGCTCGACGGCCTGACCTTGGAGGCCAAGGCCGAGGCGATCAAGCGCCTTGATGTGCTGGAGCCGCAACTTGACGCCCTCGACGCCGAGCAGAGCGCCCTGCAGAAGGCCCAGGCCGGCCGCGAGATGATCGCCATGATCCTGCGGCTGGCCAAGGCCCGCGCCGCCGAGCGCGCCAGCGCCGAGGTGCTCGCCCTGCGCGCGGCCGAGGACGAGCGGCGCCGCGCGCTGGCCGAGATCAAGCCACCCGAGTTGCCCACGGAGCCGCCGCCTGGCCGCGGCGGGCTCTCCTGGACCGGGATCGCCGTCGGGGCCGCCGGCGGCGGCGCGCTGGCCGCCGGGCTCCTGGTGATGACCGGCGCCGACGACGACCTTGAGCGCCAGCAGGACCTCAAGGCGAGCTACGACGCGCTGCGCGCCGACGCCTTGAGCGCCGACGACCCCGACAAGGCCCGCGCAGCCATCGGCGTCGCCGGCGACATCAACGAGCTGGCCGACGACATCGAGCGCCAACAGGGCACCTCCGCCGCGCTGCTGATCTCTGGCGGCGCGCTGGTCGCCGTCGGCGCCCTGCTCCTGATGCTGGACACCCCTGACGACGACCCCTCGGCCAAGGGCGATGGCCTGACCCTGATCCTCATGCCCGGCGCCCTCGGCTTCTCGGGCCAGTTCTAGAAGTACTTGATTTTATAATATATGTTGGCCAGATACGTCAGCGCAGCGCGTTGATCGTCTCCTCCAGCGTCCACTTCGGCGCGTAGCCCATGGAGCTGCGCGCCCGCGCGTCGTCGACCATGCAGATGTACTTGATGTGATCGAGCTCTCCGGTCGGGAAGCTCGTCAGGTGCGCGCGCCACATCGCCTTGAAGAGGGGCCGCGCGATGGGCTCCGGCACCGGCAGCCTCCGCCGCCCCAGCGCCCGGATCACCTCCGACAGCGGCACCTCGCCGGGGCCAGCGATGTTGTAGATCCCCCGGATGCCCGGCTTGAGCGAGGTGACCATGGCCTCGACGACGTCCTCGATGTGGATGAGCTGGACCATCGGATCGTAGCCCATCAAGGTCGGGATGGTGTTCAGCCGCAGGTAGTTCGACGGCGCGTTGTGGACCTCCCCGACGATGTGCACCGGCCTGAGGATCACCGTCTCGATCTCCGGGTGCCGCCAGAAGAAGCTCGACGCGTACATGTCCACGGCGATCAGATCCCGGATCTCCCCGAAGGTCTGGCTGCCCATCAAGGGCGCCTCCTCGGTCAAGAACTGGTTGTTGCTCGGCGCCGGCCCATAGACGTTGGCGCTCGACAGCAGGACGACCTTGCCGACGTTGTGCTGCTGGCACAGGTCCAGCATCTTCTGGGTGCCCAGGATGTTGAACTCGTAGCTCTCCCGCGCGCTCTTTCGCGGGTCGTGCATGATGTTGAGGTGGATCAGCGCGTCAACCCGATGCGTCCTGAAGACATCCTCGGCCTTGCGCCGCCGCAGGTCGACCTGATGGAACTCGATGTCGCGCGGCAGCGTGTCGATGGGGCGGCGGTCGATCCCGATCACCTCCCACTCGCGGTGCAGCCGGCGCGCCAGCGCCTGCCCGAGGCGGCCCGTGATCCCCGTGATCACGACCGTGTCTCGCCTGCGGCTCCACGCCCTCCAACGATGTCGGCCCGGTGGGCTGCTCATGATCGCCTCAAAAAATGCTCACGCGCTCGGCCACGCCCCGATCCAGCATCGCCTGGATGGCGGCCTTGACCCGATCGACCTTCTCCCCGATGACCCGATCCTCGTCGTCCGGCTGCCCTTCGAAGCGCATCGCCTCGCCGAAGTGGATGTGGTAGCGCACCGGATAGGGCAGCAGCCCCAGCGGCCCCAGCCACGGGAAGGTCGGCGTGATCGGGAAGGCCGGCGCCCCCAGCAACTTCGCCAGCGGCTCGATGTTGGCCAGCGAGGGCGCCTGCTCCTCGGCCCCCACCACCGCCACCGGCACGATCGGCATCCCGTTCTCCAGCGCCAGCCTCATGAAGCCGTAGCCAAAGCGCTGCAACTGATAGGCTTTATCGTAGGTCTTGTTGATCCCCACCACCCCCTCCGGGAAGACCAGGATCGGCGCCCCCTGCTGCACCAGCCGGCGGAAGTTGTCGCGCGTCCCCACGATCTGCCCCGACCTCGCCAGGATCCACGAGGCGAAGGGCAGCGTCGGCACCCAGCGCTCGACCATCGACCGGACCATCCTCGGCTGCGTCTTGTCCAGCAGGCACGCGCCCACGATCATCATCGCGTCGAGCGGCAGCTGCCCCGAGTGGTTCGAGATCAACAGCACGGGACCGTCCGGGATCGTGTCGACCCCGGTGGTCTGCACCCGGAAGTAGACCCGGTAGAGCCACGCCACCGCAGGGATCAGCTTCTTGACGAACTCCGGGCTGAAGCCGAAGGGATCGTAGCCGTAGGTGCTCAGCGCCTCGTCGAGCATGTCCAGGCGAGAGAGCGCGTCGTCGTCGACGAGCCCCTCGGCCCTGACCCTCGACGACATCCGCCCCAGGGCGTCCATCCAGCCCGACTGCTGCGCCCTCGCCTGCGTCAGCCTGTTCAAGAGCCGCACGCCTTGAGCCCATCGGCCTTGACTGTCACCCGCCATGCGCCCTCCCGCCCAGGCCCCGGACAATAGCGACGCTCAAGCCCCACCGTCAAGGCGCCCGCCTTGATCTGCGGCCCCGCGCCGCCTACCATGATCCCTCGACGGCCCGGCGCCCAGCGCCGGACGCGCTCCGACGACGACGACACGGGTGGACCCGACCGCCCTCCGCCTCTGGACGGCCCGCGACGACCCATGACGCACCCCACGCGACACGCTCTGGCCTCGCTGCTCTCCCTCGGGCTCGCCCTCGGCCTCATCACCTGCGTCGAGCCGGGCAACATCGAGGAGATCGACTGCTCCGTGACCGACGAGGGGTGCCCCGACGACCCCAACAACGCCACCCCCTGCGACCCGGCCTGCCTCGACGGCGAGGTGTGCGTCGATGGCGCCTGCCGCCCCGGCCAGACCAACAACGACCCCAACAACGACCCCAACAACGACCCCAACAACGACCCCAACAACGGCACCTCCTGCGACCCGGCCTGCCTTGACGGCGAGATGTGCGTCGATGGCGCCTGCCGCCCTGGTGATCCCAACAACGACCCCAACAACGCCGCCCCCTGCGACCCGGCCTGCCTCGACGGCGAGATGTGCGTCGATGGCGCCTGCCGCCCCGGCCAGGGCAACAACGATCCCAACAACAACCCGAACTGCGTCGATGAGGACCTGCCGGACCCCGAGGGCGTCGACGCCAACTGCGACGGGGTCGACGGGGACGTCTCGGCCGCGATCTTCGTCACGGAGTTTGGCAGCGACGGCGCCGAGGGGGACCGGACCACCCCGATGCGCACGATCCAGGCCGCCATCGAGCGCGTCGCCATGGACGACACCAAGAACATCGTCCTGATCGCCCCCGGCGCCTACGAGGGCCCCATCCGCCTGCGCGCCGGCGTCAGCCTCTATGGCGGCTACGACTTCAACTGGCAGCGCGACCTCAACGTCCGCCCCACGATCCGCGGCGGCAACCCCGCCCTCATCGCCGAGGCCATCGACACCCCCACCACCGTCGACAGCCTCACCATCGAGGCCAACCGGCTCGCCGAGCCCGAGCGCAACAACGTCACCGTCTACGTCCGCGCCTCCAGCGCCCTGACCCTGTCTCGCCTCTCGATCACCGCAGGCGACGGCGGCGACGGCATCACCGGCCGCTCTGGCGCCACCGGCGAGCGCGGCCTCGACGGCGAAACCGGGCAGAACGGCTGCGAGGACTCCGACTTCCTGTGCGACGACTGCAGCCGCCCCCGCCCTGGCAACGGCGGCGCCTCACCCTGCGGACAGCTCGGCGGCCCCGGCGGCAACCCCGGACACTCCAACAACGGCAACTCCGAGAACGGCTTCCAGGGCTCCGGCGCCGGCGGCGGCCCCGGGGGCGAGCGCGGCACCGACGGACGCGACGGCTTCCCCGGTGCCTCCGGCCGGGACGGCGCCGCCGGCGCCGACGGCCTCTCCGCCGCCCCCTTCGGCATGAACCTTGATGGCCATTGGAGCGCCTTTGATGGCACCGACGGCGGCGGCGGCAACCCCGGCGGCGGCGGCG
>SYOX01000062.1 GCA_005804885.1 Pseudomonadota bacterium | reverse complement strand
GGTGTAGTTGGCCGGGTTGGTGCGGCGGGCGCGGCTCTTGGCGATCAGCGCGTTGGTGTTGCAGGCGTTGCCGACGACCAGCACGCGGACATCTTCGCGGGCGTTGGCGTCGATGGCGTCGCCCTGGCCGATGAAGATCGGGCCATTGCCGCGCAGCAGGTCCGCGCGCTCCATGCCGGGGCCGCGGGGGCGGGCGCCGACGAGCAGGGCCACGCCGACGTCGCCGAAGCACTCGGCGGGGTCGGTCGACACGACCGTGCCGCGCAGCAGCGGGAAGGCGCAGTCCTCAAGCTCCATCACCACGCCATTGCAGGCGCCGACCATCTGGGGCAGGTCCACGAGGTGGATGATGACGGGGGTGTCGGGGCCAAGCAGGTCGCCCTTGGCGATCCGAAACAGCAGCGCGTAGCCAATGTTGCCAGCGGCGCCGGTGACGGCGACGCGCACGGGGGTCTTGCTCATCCTGGGGTCTCCTTGGAGTTGGTTGCAGACAAGGGGGCAGGTGAGTGAGGCTCACCGACGCCGTGGGAATCGCGGCGCAGTGTAGCGCCGCGGGGCCGTTTGGCCAACGCTTTTCCCCACAGGACCCCACGATCAGGCGAGCAGCGCACGGCAGACCCGGCGGCCCAGGCCAGCCGGGAGCTGCGGCGCGCTCACTGGCGCATGGACAGGAAGTCGAGGCAGCCGGGCTCGTCGCCGCAGGTCGCCCGACCGAGGCAGTCGGCCATCTGGCCGCACGGGCTCTCGTCCATGCAGATCTCGGCCGCCGAGCGCAACACTTGACCGAGGCAAGCCCAGTTCGAAAGCTCATTGGGGGGCGCCGGCGCCACCTGGCAGCGCTGCTGCGCCCGCCCGGCCGCCGCGAGCATGTCCTCCAGCGGCTCGCCGCCGCACTCCAGCCCCGAGGCGCACATGGCGATCACGGAGCTGCTGCACGGCATCCCCTCCAGCGCGCAGGCCTCGACCTCGCGGCGCTCGGCGTCGCCGAGGCGGAAGGCGGCGTCGTCGCAAGAGTTCATGCAGGTGCGCATCCGCTCACCGCCGTCATTGCCACCTCCACAGACGCCGGACTGCGCGATGCAGATCCGGTGACAGTCCACCACCAGACGCGTGGACATGATCAGGGAGCAGGCCGGGTCCCCGGCGCAGGCCGCGTTCGACAGGCAAGGCTCAAGCTCCCCGCAGGTCATCTCGCCCAGGCAGGCCGACACGGCCTCTCGACGCGAAGGGAGCAGGCAGGCCCACTGCAAAGGCTCGTGGTAGGGATCGGCCCTGCACGCGGCCTCGTCGAAGTAGCCGCGGCCGTCGTTGGCGCAGCGCCCCAGGCCCTCGCAGTGGGCGGCGATCATGCGCTCTGCGTCGCAGTCGAGCTCTTCAAAGCACACCCACGCGCGCTCGATCTGGCAAGGGTCCTCCCGCACACACGACCACCACCCCGCCGCGTGCTCCGGCTCGAGCGCCTCACCGACCCCCTTGCACACCGCGCGGCAATCCTGCTCGCCCTGACCGCATTGCGCGCAGAGGTCGCAGTCGATCACGACAGGATCGTCCGGCGTCTCCATCTCCGGCTCCGGCTCCGGCGTCGGCTCCGGCTCCGGCGTCGGCTCCGGCGCGGGCACAGGCTCGGGCTCGTTGCCCTCGATCACGGCGGGCTCCTGCTCCGGCGTCCCCTCATCGGGGCCGAAGGGATCGCCGACTGGCTCCCCCTCCGCTTCGACGGGGGTGCCCGGGGTGTAGGACGTGTCCCCGCAGGCGGCCAGCGCGAGGCAGCCTGCAAACACAACAAATTCAAAACCTTGCAGAGCGTATCTGTGGGCGGTCTTTCTCTCGCGATCCATGGCGACCTCCTGTGTTGCCGATCTGACCTCAAGGTAGACCCTGGCGCGAGGCGCGCGGAGCGAAATGATTTTCACCCCCAACAGGCCGGCGGGGTGGGGGCGGGGGGCAAGGGCCCTGGTCGGAGGGTTGGCCGCGTGGGGCGGGCCGCGAGGGGGTGGATGCAAACGCTCTGGAGGAATCCTCGCCCCTCGGGCTGCAAAAGCCGCCCGATCGCTCTCTTATCCGCGCTGTCCAGCGGGTTTTGATCTCGGCGCCTTGTTCGGCGACCTCGACTGTAGCGGGATCGATAGGGAGCGGCATGGCGTGCCATGCCGCTGGGCACCTCCTTGTGTGCAAGCGGGATATCACCTGTAGGGCGCTGATCCCGCCAGCGGCATAGCACCGGCGAAGGGGTTGCTTACCCCGCCCGCCAGCGGCATAGTCTCGGGGAGGTATCCCGCCCGCGGGCGGCATAAGAAAGATGTTAGGCGCCGAACCGTACAGCTCCCGACATGCTCGACCGACTAAACAGCGTCCTCGAAGGGCAGACTTCGTACGCCCGCTTCGCCACAACTACCAGCCTCGTGGCACTGCTCGGGGTAGTTGACTACCTCAGCGGATACGAGGTCTCTTTCTCGATCTTCTACCTCATTCCCGTAGCAATGGCCGCATGGTATGGCCGTGCCAATCCAGCCCGTGCTTTGTGTGTCATCGCGGCCTTGACGTGGCTTGGCCTCGATCTAGCTTCCGGGCATCTGTACTCCCATCCTGCCATACCCTTCTGGAACGCGGTCGTCAGGCTGGGCTTTTTCCTGATTACCGCGACTCTTCTCACTCGCCTCCGGCATGCATTGCTTGCTCAGGCGGCTCTGGCAGAGGTAGACGGCTTGACAGGAATAATGAACGCGCGCACCTTCGCGACAAAGTACGGGGCCGTAGCGGAGTTCGCGCGCCGCCATCATCGGAGTCTCGCAGTCGGATTCGTCGATCTTGACAATTTCAAGACATTGAACGACACTCTTGGGCACAGTGTCGGCGACGAGGTCCTGAAAATGGTAGCGAGTTCCATCGCAGGCCGCATTCGCGCATCCGACTCCGTCGCGCGGCTGGGCGGAGACGAGTTCGCTCTTCTTCTTGACACCGACCTTGAAGGCGCCCATGCACTCTTCGCCGACGTGAGGACGAACCTCCTCGCCCTCGGGGTTCAAAACGGTTGGCCTATCGGGTTCAGTATTGGCGTCGCGTTCTTCGACACGCCTCCGGCCGACAGCGATGCCGCCATCACGGCTGCAGACGAATTGATGTACCGCGTAAAGTCTTCGGGAAAGAACGATATTCTGTTCGAGAGATATAATGACGACAATCACGGCGCCTAACATGGCGTTGCAGCGGACTGTCACTCGCGTGCTTGCGTGCCCCAAGCGGCCCGCGGCACGCTCGTGCCAGCCGCTGAACGCTGGGCGTTAGACCGTCGTGAGTACCATCGCGCCAAGCCAGACTCCGTCTACATCGGACTCGGCGGTCAGTTTTCCAGAACGTTGCCGATCACGACGGTCCAGCTGGCTCGCCAGATCAAAGCCGAGTTATAAGGAGCATCATCTCGATGTCAGTGAAATCAGTGGTGTTATCTGATCAGATTTATCAGATCAAAATCACGCTGCGGGCCAGTAAGCCTCCCATTTGGCGGCGTGTGATGGTGCCCAGTCACTTCAGTCTCTATAAACTGCACCAAGTGATTCAGATGGCGATGGGCTGGACGAACAGCCACTTGCACCAATTCATCATTGATGGCCAATATTACAGTATTCCAAGCTCAGAGGATTGGGAGCCCATCCTTGACGAGCGTCGCTATAAGTTGAGTCAGATAGCACCGTATGCGAAGCACAAGTTTGTGTATGAGTATGATTTTGGCGATAATTGGGAACATGTAATTGTCGTGGAGAAGATTCTGCCGCCAGAGAGCGGGGCGAAATATCCCGTGTGCATCAAGGGCAAGCGCGCCTGTCCGCCTGAAGACGTGGGTGGCGTGTGGGGGTATGCGACCTTTCTGGAAGCGATCAAGGATCCCACGCATGAAGAACATGATTCATATTTGGAGTGGATTGGCGACGAATTTGCTTCGGAAGAGTTCAATCTAGACGACATTAATCAAGGGTTGCGACACGTGAAGTAGAGTTGTGAGCACTGAGGGACGGTGAGTCTTTTCAACCCAAAGGCTGGCTGACCAGGCACTGCAGCGGACG
Source organism: Pseudomonadota bacterium (assembly GCA_005804885.1). Taxonomy (GTDB): domain Bacteria; phylum Myxococcota_A; class Bradymonadia; order Bradymonadales; genus SYOX01. The sequence goes on along the minus strand of SYOX01000062.1, from coordinate 13,393 downwards.
GGGGGACAGCGCTGGTTCTGGCCCAGGGATACAGGCCCTGCTCGGTGGTGGTTTCGCCCCCGCTGTTGAGTTTTGGTGGTCAGGAGGCCCTTTGTTCCCTTCAATTCAGATCGGCGAGGAAGGCCGGAAGCGTCATTGGCCTGAACGTTTGCGATCAGTTGCTCCACAAGTAGTAATGTGATCCAGACGGCAAGCCTTACGAAATTCTTCGTTTCGCCAGATATTTATTGGTGGGAGCCTGACGGCCATCGTGATACAATCTCCTTGAGGATTCCTGATGACGCACCCAGACTCAACTGTCGTTCAAGTTACCGGTTGGACGCTCCTGCGCTCGCTCCTCGGCCTCGCATCGGCTGTTGGCGGCATCCTCCTGTGCGTTCAGGCGATCACCATGGTCTCCGGTCCGTTGGTGGAGGGCCCCTATGAATGGCTTGGTCACGTTATTGTACTGACAGCCTTCATCGGAATCCTGATCTGCGGCTATCTGGGAATCCGGTGCAAGGTTGCGTTCATACTTGGTGTTCGGAAGCTCCTCTTCGGATCCTGAAGCGCTGCCACGTGAACAATTCCCAACCCTCGGCGGGATCCATAAGCGCGCTCGGGGAGATGCTAGCCCCTTGGCGCCAAACGCCTGGTAACGATTTCCATCTGCACAGAAATCACGATCTCCGCGTATGCCATGGGACTCCTGACGTTGGGGATCCCAGCGTCTTTTGCTCCCCGCCTGACAAGTTCACCCGCGTCAGTAGTGCCAGGGGAAGCGGCGGTAGCCCTGGGGCGTTTTTCGAGGAAGGCGTCGCGGCCCTCCTGGACGAGCCAGAGGGTTGGCGATAGGCTCAGAGCGAGGGATGAGAGAGGTGAGCCATGTCTGTCGTTGAACTCAAGACCCACGTTTCCTTCGAGCAGCTGCTCGACGCCGTTTCCAGGCTCACCCCTGAAGATCTGGATCGATTTATCGAACACATCAACAGCTTGAGGAGCAAGCGGAGCTCTCAAGCGAGCGAGTCCAGGCTGCTGGCGCTGGTTCAACAACCTGTCGATCCCCGATCCAACGAGCGCTACCTCCAGAAGCACCAGTCCGAGAACCTGAGCGAGGACGGAGAAGAGTACCAGGAGTTGCTGTCGCTGACCGCTCAAAGGGAGCAACACCACGCCCGCCGACTCGAAGCGCTGGTTCAGTTGGCCGACAAGCGCGACACTTCGCTTGATGAGGTGATGGGCTTGCTCCCCGCTCATGACTGACAAGCTCACCAAGGCCCAGAAGCGCCGCTTGATCCCATCACGGGTCAAGAAGCCCCATTGTTTCATCCCCGTGAGCATCCATGGGGCGACCACTTTCAATGGAGAGAAGGCGCCGCGCTGATCATTGGCTTGACGTCTACCGCCAGGGCCACCCTTGAGACGCTTCGCCTCAACCGCTCTGGCCTGATCGACCTTCGCCGCGTCCTGGCTGCTGCAGGAGAACATCCTCCTCAATAGTTCAGATCATGGGGGCTTTTGTCAGCCTGTCCTCAAAATGATCTTCATCCCCAATGGGCCGGGCCGGACGGGGTGGGGGCGGGGGGCAAGGGCCCTCGCTCGGAGGTGTGGCCGTGGGGGGCGGGCCGCGAGGGGGTGGATGCAAACGCTCTGGAAGACGCAAGCCTTTTGATCGTGTGCTGGACGGAATCCTTCAGACTTCATTGGCGAGCAGCGAGGACCTCAGCGAGGCGACTGACAAGCTCAGGCGCATGCTCCTGGAGATAATCTCTCACGGCTCGAATTCGACCCCGGTCGGCCGTTTGAACCAGCAGAACCCGGACATCATCCTGGTCGCGGGCACGAAAGGCGTCGAGCTTCATCAAGACGAGACCACGAAGGGAGATGACAGGGATGTCGTCTTCAAGGCGGAGCTCGTGGGCAAGCCCAGGATACCTCTCAGGGACGCTCATGATGTCGGTTTCACCGACCCTGACGAGATCCTTGAGTTCATCTCGGTAGATCAGGAAGGGGGTCGTCATCGAAAACGCCTCCTCTCCAACCATGAAATCCACATCTTTCGTCGAGCGTGGATATCCATGAATGCCTACAGCAAGGCCACCTATCAGAACATGAGGGATGTCCAACCCGACGAGGAGCCGAGAGATGTCCGCGGCCCTCCTCAGGATGGCCGGGGAGACCACTTCCTGAAGAGCGTCTATCCTGCTCATATCCCCTCGCCCACCAACGCGATCGAGCCGTTGGCGTAGCGGACGAGGCGCACCTCTCTGGGCTGCGGCACGGAGGTCTGTGGGATCTCCTCAAGCGCGGCTCGCGAGATGGAGAAGAGCGGCTCATGCTGGGCCTCGTCAGGCTCGTCCAGATGCATGATCCCCGTGGGCGTCAACAACAGATTGGGATCCAGCTCAAGAGGGGTGACGCCTTCGCGCAGTGCGGGGCGTCGAGCGAGTTCTTGCGCGTCGTAGTCCACTTGCATCGACAACCACCACTTTGCGGGCACCTGAAAGTAGGCGCCCAGCCGGGCCGCGATCTCAGGCGTGACGCGCTGCTCACCTGCGATCAGACGCCCGATGGTGCTGCGATGGACCCCGAGGCCAATGGCGACCTTATTGGCCGTCAACCCCAGCGGCGTCATGAAGTCTTCCAAAAGGGTTCTGCCAGGGTGCTTGGTCATCGCGCCTCCTTCCTCATGTTGCGCATCACGCAACACTTGTCAACAACAGTCGCCAGTGTCGGCGTCAGTAGTGCCAGGGGAAGCGGCGGTAGTCCTGGGGGCGTTTTTCGAGGAAGGCGTCGCGGCCCTCCTGGGCCTCCTCGGTGCCGTAGGCCCGCCTTGTGGCCTCGCCGGCGAAGAGCGGCTGGCCGACGAGGCCGTCGTCGACCCTGTTGAAGCCGAACTTGAGCATCCGCATGGCGGTCGGGCTCTTGGCGTTGATGGTCGCGGCCCAGCGCAGCGCCTCCTCCTCCAGCTCGGCGTGGGGGACGACGGCGTTGACCATGCCCATCTCGAAGGCCTGCTGGGCGCTGTAGTTGAAGCCGAGGAAGAAGACCTCGCGGGCGCGCTTCTGGCCGACCTGCCGGGCGAGCAGGGCCGAGCCGTAGCCGCTGTCGAAGCTGGCCACGTCGGGGTCGGTCTGCTTGAAGAGGGCGTGTTCGGCGCTGGCGATCGTCATGTCGCAGACGACGTGGAGGCTGTGGCCGCCGCCGACGGCCCAGCCCGGCACCACGGCGATGACGATCTTGGGCATGAAGCGGATCAGGCGCTGGACCTCCAGGATGTGGAGGCGGCCCAGGCGCGCCGGGTCGACGACCCCGGCCTCGTCGCCCTCGTACTTGTAGCCGTCCTTGCCCCGGATGCGCTGGTCGCCGCCGGAGCAGAAGGCCCAGCCGCCGTCCTTGGGCGAGGGGCCATTGCCGGTGATGAGGACACAGCCGACGTCGCTGGACATGCGCGCGTGGTCGAGGGCCGTGAAGAGCTCATCGACGGTCCTGGGCCGGAAGGCGTTTCGGACCTCGGGCCGGTCGAAGGCGATGCGGACCGTGCCCTGATCCACCGCGCGGTGGTAGGTGATGTCCTTGAAGTCAAAGCCCTCGATCGATCGCCAGCGCGCCGCGTTGAAGATATCCGAGACCATTTTTCAGCCCCCTAAGTGCTCATTCAATCAATGTTTTCATGGGGTTCGGCTCACCAGGAGGGCCACGGCCTCCTCCAGCACCTCCTCGCCGAAGGCGCCGGCGATCAGGCTGTGGAGCTCACCGGCCAGGAAGGCGTCGTGGCTGCAATAGCGCGAGGTGCTGTCCTCGGCGCTGACCAGCTCCCAGCATTCGACGAAGCGGGTCGTGATGTCCAGGCCGCGCTCCGGGGCGCCATTGCCGCCCGAGCGCCACGATTTGAGCGTCGTCTCCGTCTCCATTGCCCTGTCGTCCTCCCCGCGCTCGCGCCCTGCCCCACCGCCGGAGCGCCCGCGACCATAAGCCCAAGGGCTGAAGGCTTCAAGGGTTCGAGAGCGCCAGGGGGAGGTCGTTCAGGGGCGCGCGATGATCGGAAAGCCGAACTTCAGCGCGAGGTTGTCGCGGTCGACGGTCGGGTGCTGCTGATCGCCGGTGATCCGGGGCACGGCCTCGGAGACGTAGGATCGGAGCTCATCGACCGAGAGGCTGCCGTCGCCGTCCCGATCGGCCCTGGGGGTGTGGAGGGCGTTGAGCAGCTCCTCGGTGAAGGCGCCGTTTTCGAACTGCGGCCCCTCCAGCGAGTACTCCAGGCCCCGCGAGGAGGAGAAGACGATCGCGCCGGAGCGCCTGGCCAGATCGGCGTAGATGAGGCGATCTCGCCCGAGCCACCGATCGGGCAAGGGGGCCTGGACGGCGGCCCCGAAGGCCTTGGCCGTGCGCGCCTTGAGCGGCACCGCGCGCGCCTTGAGGCCCCGCGCCCCCGAGGTCGAGGCCGCCAGGGGGGCGTCCAGCGAGGTGTCCACCTCGCCGCTCTGGCAGGTGTCCATCAAGAAGAGCTTCTTGCGCGGCCTGGAGTCGTAGAGCAGGGCCTCGATGGCCTCGAAACGGACGGCGGTGCCGGGCAGGTCGTCGAGGCGGGCGCCGTGGGTGAGGTAATAGTAGGTGTGGTCCTCGTCGGTGTCGCGCACGCCGTGGCCGGCGACGAAGAGCACGAGGGTGTCGTGGATCGAGGCCGAGGCCAGCAGGCCGCGCGCCCGCTCGATGGCCTCGGGCGTGACCTGGGCGTTGGTGAAGGTGTGGAGCTGGACGCTGTCGAAGCTGGCCGAGGCGGCGCGGAAGCCCTCGGCCAGATCGAGGACGTCCTGGTGGGCGTACTGGAGGTCGTTGATCTGGTCGTCGTGGAGGTAGTCCGAGACGCCAAAGCCGATGAAGATCAGGGCGCCTCTGGGTGCCTGGGCGCGCTCGGCCAGGGTCAGGGAGCGGGGCGACTCGACGCCGCGCACGTTGACGGCGGCGACCTCGACCTTGTTGGTCCCGCCGCTCAGTTCGAAGGCCTCCTCGATCCGGGCCCGGTCGCCCTTGATCTTGCGGGGCTCGCGGTAGAGGGGCACGTCGTTGACGTAGACCTGATAGCTGTCCAGGCCGCGCTGATCGCGCAGGTCCAGCGTCATCTGGAACTGGCCGATCTGGCCGCCCGGGCCTGCGCTCAAGATCCGTACAGTGGGAAAATCAAGGCCGCTGACGCGGGCGACGCGATCGTCGATGTCGGCCTTTCGGAGTCGCTGTCGGGCGCGGGCGAGGTAGTGGGCCTGGAGGCGGCGCAGGGAGGCGGCGTGGTCGCCGTCGTAGAGGGTGGGGGTGCCGAGCCTGTCGATGATCACGTCGGGGCGGTTGCGGGTCAGGGCGAGCTGATCGACGCCGAAGGCGCGGCGGCCCTGGGCCATGGCGGCCAGGGTCGAGCCTGTCGGGGAGGCGTCGAAGAAGCCGTCGGGGGTGTAGATCAGCCATCGGTCGCCCTGGGCCAGCAGGGAGACCTGGGTGTCGGTGGCGAGGTTGAAGAGGTGGACGAGGCTCGTGCTGGTCGAGGTCGCCAGCCTGAAGCCCTCGGGGCTGAAGGCCAGCGCTACGATGGGCTCGCGGGCCTCGAAGGTGCGCAGGTGGGCGCCGAAGATGTCCCAGAGCTGGACGCGGCGGTCGCCGCCGATGGTGGCCAGGTGGTAGCCGTTGGGGGCGAAGGCGACGTCCTCGACCGCGCCGAGGCCGACGCTCAGCGCCGTCGTCTGTTGTCCGAGGCCCACGTCCCAGAGGGTCACCTGGCCGCCGCCGCGCAAGCCCTCGGCGCTGATCGTCGCCAGCGTCGAGCCGTCGCCGTTGAAGACCACCTTCTGGATCTTCGCGGCGCCCATGGACAGTCGCACGCTGGCCTCCGGCGCGCTCATGTCCCAGAGGCGCACCTCCCCCGCGACGACCACGGCCAGCGCGCGGCCGTTGGGGGTGAAGGAGAGCTGTTCGGCCTGCGCCCCGTCGACGGCCAGGGCGGCGAGCTTCTGCCCCGAGGCCGTGGACCAGACCTCCACGGCGGCGCCCGAGATCGCGGCGACCCGCTCGCCGTCGGGAGAAAAAGTGATGTGTTCTCGAGAAGATGCCGTAATTTCGAGGGTGTGGATCAGGTCGCCGGTTTCGGTCGACCAGACCTTGACGGGGCCAAGGGAGAGGGTCAAGACCGAGGCGCGGGCGCTGATCAGGGCGGAGAGGCGCTGGCCGTCGGCGCTGAAGGCGAAGCTGGGGACGACGGCGCTGGAGTCGGGCAGGGCGCGCTGGAGGTGGCCGTCGGCGGTGGCGGCGATCTGGATGGGGCGCTCGGGGGTGGCGAAGGCGATCTGTCGGCTGTCGGGGCTGAAGGCGGCGCTGGCGAAGAGGGCGTTGGTGTCGTCGAGCAGGCGGGTCATGCGGCCGACGTCGGCGTCCCAGAGGCGCACCCCGCCGCCGGTCGTCACCAGGTGGTGCCCGTCGGGGCTGAAGCGCGCCTCGCCGCGAAACGAGAAGGCCAGCGCGTCGAAGGTGTGCAGGGGCGCGCCGCTGCGGGCGTCGTTCAGCTGCCCGGCCAGATCGTCGGCCGGCGAGAAGATCGACGCGCCGTCGGGGCTGAAGGTGAGCGCGCCGGGCTTGACGTCCGAGCCCACCTTCATCGCCACCGGCGCGGCCTCTGAAATCACGGCGAGGTCGTGTATATCGGCATTGCCATCCCTCCATGAGAGGGCGATCCGGGGGGGGGAGGAGGGCGAGAAGGCCAGCGCCGTGAGCGCGTCAGGGCCGTCGATGCGCCGGTGGAGGGCGCCGGTGTCCGTCTGCCAGATCCAGGCACGAGGGGACGATCCGGCGAAGGCCAGCAGCGCGCCGTCGGGGCTGAAGGCGATGGACCAATCGGCGATCAAGCTCAAGAGCATGGTGTCCGCGGTCTCCTCGGGCGCCTCGGCCGCGAGCGTCTGGACGACCTCGCCGTTGTCCAGCCGGACGACGCGCGCGATCCAGTCGTCGGAGGCCAGGGCGAGGCGCTGGCCGTCGGGGCTGAAGGCCGCCGCGACGAGCTGGCCGCCCTGGAAGGGCCAGCCGGAGATCAGGGCGCGGGACTCGGCGTCGATCAGGTAGACCCCGCGGCCGCCGTCGTGGACGAGCAGGCGAGCGGGGCTCTGGGGGGCGAAGGCGACGAAGCGCGGCGAGGCGTTCAGGCGCAGGTGCTGGTGCAGGCGACCCTGGGCGGCGTCCCAGATGGAGACCGTGGTCCCCTCGCTGATCGTGGCGACCCAGAGCCCGTCGGGGCTGACGGCCATGGCCTTGATGGGCTCGGTGTGGTGCTTGAGGTCGTGGAGCAGCGCTCCGGTGTCCACGTCCCAGATCTTGAAGGTCCGATCCGAGGAGGCCGACATGAGGCGCCGCCCGTCCGGGCTGAAGGCCACCGCGACGATCTCCCCCGTGTGGAGGTCGAGCGCCTGGACGAGCCGGCCCGTGTTCGTGTCGCGGACCTCGATCACGCCCCCGGAGCTGCCCAGCGCCAGCAGCTCGCCCTCGGGGCTGAAGGCCGACGCCCTGACCAGATCGCTGCGGGCGCTCTGGAGCTGGACGCGCAGCGGCTGATCGCCGACGGCCGGGGTCGCCGGGCGCAGCCCGCGCGCCACCAGCGCGTGGCTCAAGAGCCGCGAGGCCGGCACCGCGGCGTCGTAGAGCGCCACCTCGTCCAGCTCGCCGGTGAGCCCCCGCTCCAGACACCCGCCGCCGCACCCGAGGCGCTGACCCAGCACGATCCGCCCGCCGCCCTCAAGCCCGCCGCGCGCCACCTCACCGCCCCAGACCTCGACGCCCCCCTCCGTGAGCGAGAGCCGACCCGCGCCGCCCTCCCAGGCCACCGCGAGGTGCCTCCACACATCCCCCGACGGGCACTGAACCCCCGTCAACACGACCTCGCCGTGAATTTCGATCGCCACCCCGGCGGCGCCGCACTCCAGCGCCAGCGCCACCGGATCGCGCGCGCCGCTCATGGCGATGAGCGTCCCGCCCTCGATCCGGCGCGCCCACAGCTCCACCGTCCAGGCCTCCCCGCCGAAGGCCGGCGCCACCAGCTCGCGCGAGGTCCGCCCGTCAAAGCGCCAGGCCCCGTCCAGCTCGATCTCCAAGGCCCCATCCTCGGCGCCGTCAAGCCGGAAGTGCCCCACCGGGGCGTCCGCCGCGATCTCCTGGGCGTAGGGCGAGCGCGGCCTGTGATCGATCGAGGGCGCCTCGATGAGCTCAAGCGGCCCAGCGCACCCCACCAAGGCCCAGAGCGCCCACACCACCCACGCCCCACGGGTTGTGATGAACATACAAACCTCCTCGCACCGCCCCACGCTCGACGATCACCCCACGCGACGCTCACTCCACGCGACGATCGCCCCACGTTCGACGAACACCCCACGCTCCACAAGCGCCCCACGCTCCACGAGCGCCCCACGATCCACGAGCGCCCCACGATCCACGAACCCCCACGCTCGACGCGTACCCCACGCTCGACGCGCACCCCACGCTCGACGAGCGCCCCACGCTCGACGAGCGCCCCACGCTCCTCGCACCGCCCCCTCCGGGGGACGGGCTCGTCGGGTGGGGCTGGAATCTCAGCGTGGGCTGCGCCCTGTCGGTCGCAGGCCCGCGCGCGACCCAGGTCGACACCAGGGGGAGTAAAAACCCCAATCCACAGACCCACTTAGGCGATGGCGCCCTGCCCCTCGATCCGCTGTCGGCCGCCCGCTGGCCTGCGCCCATCGGGCGCAGCCCACCCCGCGCATCCAAGCCCCACCCGACGAGCCCGTCCCCCGGAGGGGGGCGGTGCGAGGAGCGTGGGGCGCTCGTTGTCCGCTCGACACAGGCTTGCGCCTGTGCCTACAGTTTGTCCAGAGACGCCCCTGCGGGGCTGGCGACAGGATCGAGGCGGAGGCGGCGGTGTACAGCGTAACGATCACCCACAACTTCGAAACCGCCCACAGGCTCTCCCACCCGGAGGCCCCGCTCAAGTGCCAGTCCATCCACGGGCACTCGTGGTGGGTCACGGTCACCATCGAGGGGCCCGATCTCGATGAGCGCGGGATGCTGGTGGAGTTCGGCGCCTTCAAGCGCGCCTGGCGAGGCTTCCTCGACGAGCAGGTCGACCACCACCTCGCCCTCAAGGACGACGACCCCCTCATCAACGCCATCCGCGCCGTCCAGCCCGACGCCAGGATCCTCCCCCTGCCCTTCGACCCGACCACCGAGCACCTGTCGCGGTGGCTCCACGAGCGCGCCGTCGAGGCGCTGGAGGTGGCCGGGGGCCAACAGGGATTGAGGATCTCGGCCATCCACCTTCAAGAAACGCGGGTCAACGCCGCCGAGTATCGATCGCGCGGGTGATCGCCGCCAGCGTCAGCTCCCCTGACGGCGCTCCAGCTCGTCGTGCATCAGGAGCAGCGCGGCGTGAAGCGCCCGCATGTGCTCGGCGCCGATGATCGCCCCAAGCTCGTCCTCCATCTCCCTCAAGACGTTCAGGCCGTGCAGGAGCCCGCGCTGACCCGTGGCGGAGAAGCGGATCAGCCTGGCGCGGCCGTCGGTGGGGTCGGGCACCCGCTCGATCACCTCCATGGCCTCCAGATCCGCGACGAGCTGCCCGACGGCCTGCTTGCTGATCTCCATCCGGCGCGCGATCTCCGTCAGGCGCGTCCCCTCGAAGTCGATGTGCGCGAAGACCGCCGTGTGCGCCGGGCGCAAGCCCTCGTGCCCCGTCAACGCCCGCACCCGGTCGAGCGCCTGGGCGTTGAAGAGCCGCGAGCACTTGAACAAGAGCTGGGCGACGCTGGCCCGCTTGGCCGCCTCGACCTCCTGGATCGTCGACTCATCGCTGCTGGACATGCAACCTCCGCCGCTCGCCTCGAATTTAGTCAAGCGTACTTGACTGATTGATGAGGCCGCTTTACAACCGACAAGTCAAGCACGCTTGACCAGTTTTCACAAGACGGAGGGCCGCGCGATGTTGAAGCCTCTGGCCGAGGGGTTGTGGAGCTACGAGTTTGATCAGTTCATGCCGGGGGGGATGCACTTCCCGGGTCGAATGACGGTCGCCCGGCTGGCGGATGGGGGCTTGTGGCTGCACTCGCCGGGGCCAGTGACGGACGCGGTGGCCGAGTCGCTGGACGCGCTCGGCCCGGTCAAGCACATCGTGGCGCCGAACCGGCTTCACCACCTGCACCTGCCCAGCGCGACAGAGCGCTTCCCCGAGGCGGCCGTCCACGGCGCGCCGGGGCTGGCCGCCAAGCGCAAGGACGTGTCCTTTGACGCGGAGTTGGGCGGCGTGGCGCCGGAGGCATGGCGAGGGCAATTCGACCAGCTCGTGATCGAGGGCAACCCCTTGCTCAACGAGGTGGTCTTCCTGCATCGGCCGAGCCGGACGCTGATCGTCGCGGATCTGGCCTTCAACATTCAGGAGAGCAAGGGGTGGGTGGCGCCGGTGGTGCTGCGGATGGTGGGGGCGTGGCGCAAGCCGGCCCAGAGCCGCGTGTGGCGCTTGACGACGCGGGATCGGGCGGCGGCGGGCGGCTCGGTGCGGTCCATCCTCGACTGGGACTTTGATCGGCTCGTCATGGCCCACGGGACGCCCATCGAGGCGGGCGCCCGCGAGCAGCTCGCGCCCTTGCTGGGCTGGATGGTCAAGGGGCTGCCGCCGCGGCTGACCGGTGGAGCGGACCAGGGCTGACCCGACGACCCGACAAAAGTCTTTCCAGTCAACAACATACATGACATGGTGGGGTTCTGGATGGCTGTGAGCGCCGCTGGTCCGGGTGGCTCTGGGTGACGATCGGCGGTTGACGTCGGGCACACCATCCACAACACTGAGCGCCGGGCCAGAGGCCCCGCGCTGCGCCTCTCGGGCGCGGCGCGTGCGATCCCTTCAACGACGAGGCGCCATGACCGGACCTGAATGGACGCTCGACGGCTTCGCGCCGGCCACGGAGGCCGACTGGCGCGCGCTGATCGACAAGGATCTCAAGGGCCAGCCCTTCGAGAAGCGGCTCGTCACGAGGGCCGATCAGGGCATCCAGATCCAGCCCCTCTACACGCGGGCTTCGTGGACGCGGGCGTCGGAGCGAGAGGCCAGCGCGGCGCGCGGGGGCTCGGCGCGGGTTGAGCTGGACATCCGGCAGCGGCACGAGGCCAGAGATCCGGCGGGGGTCAACGCCGCGGTGCTGGATGATCTGAGGCAAGGGGCGACCTCGATCGCGCTGCGCTTTGACAGGGCGATCCGGGCAGGTCAGGGCGAGGGCTTCGGGCAGGAGGGGGCGGCGATCCACGACCTGGAGGGGTTGAGGGCGGCGCTCGACGGCGTGTGGCTCGACGGCGCCGTGATCGCGCTGGAGGCCGGCGCGGGCGCGGTGGCGGCGGCGGCGGCCTTCGGGGCGCTGCTGGAGGATCAGGGCGAGGGCTTCGAGGCCGCCGGGATCGACCTGGGGGTTGATCCGCTGGGGGTGCTGGCGGAGGTCGGGGTGCTGGAGGCGGGCCTGGAGGGCGCCGTGGCGCAGCTGGCGGCGGCCGCCGCCTGGGCGAGCGGGCGACGGGGCGCGCGGGCGGCGCGGGTGGACGCGGGGGTCTACCACGACGCCGGGGCGGACGCGGCGCAGGAGCTGGCCTTCGCGGTGGCGACGGGGCTCTTCGTGCTGCGGGGGCTGTGCGGCGCGGGCCTGTCGGTGGAGCAGGCGCTGGGTCAGATCGGGTTCAGCCTTCGGGTCGACAGCGCCTTCTTCATGTCCATGGCGAAGTTGCGGGCGTTCCGGATCTTGTGGGCGCGCGTGGGGGAGGCGTGCGGGGCGGTCGGGGGCCGGGCGCACTTGAGCGTGGAGGCGGGGCAAAGGGGGCTGACGAGGCGAGATCCGCACGTCAACGCGCTGCGCAACACGGTGGCGGTCTTCGCGGCGGCCGTGGGGGGCGCCGACGCGGTGATCTCGGTGGCCTTCGACGCGACGCTGGGCGAGCCGGGGGAGCTGGGGAGGCGGCTGGCCCGCAACACCCCGATCATCCTGGAGCGCGAGTCCCACTTGGGGCGCGTGTCGGACCCGGCCGGCGGCGCGTGGTTCATCGAGTCGCTCACCGACGAGCTGGCCGAGCGCGCCTGGGGTATTTTTCAACACATCGAGGGACTTGGGGGGATGGACGCGGCGCTCGTCGGCGGCCAGGTCGCCGCGTGGATCGAGGCGGTGGCCGAGCCGCGCGCCCGCGCCGTGGCCTCTCGGTCGCGCCCCATCACCGGCGTGAGCGAGTTCCCCAACATCCACGAGGTCGCGCGGCCCGCGCCCGCCGAGGTCGCCGCGATCCGCGATCCGAGGGCGGGGGCGGCGCCCTGCCCTGCCATCGACCCGAGGGGCGGCTTCGAGGCGACGATCGCGGCGGCGCGGGTCGGGACGATCGGCGCGCTGCAGGCGGCGCTGGACGGTCAGGGCGAGGCGCTGAGGATCGCGCCGCTGCCGGTGCGGCGCGACGCCGAGCCCTTCGAGCGCTTGCGGGATCGGGGCGACGCGGCGGCGCAGAGCGGCGCGGGGCGGCCGCGGATCTTCAGCGCGAACCTCGGGGCCGCGGCCGATTACACGGCGCGGGCGACCTTCGCGGCGAACCTGCTTGAGGCTGGCGGCTTCGAGGTGATCCAGGGCGCGGGCCTCGACGAGCCGGAGGCCGCAGGGGCGGCGCTGGCGCAGGCGGGGGCGGAGGTGGCCGTGATCTGCTCCAGCGACGCGATCTACGAGGTCATGGGCGTGGAGGCCTGCGCGGCGCTGGCGCGGGCCGGCGCGCGGGTCATCCTGCTGGCGGGCCGGCCCGGGGGGCTGGAGGGGCCGCTGCGCGCGGCGGGCTTGAGCGGGAGCCTGTACCTGGGCTGCGACGCGCTGGCGCTGCTGGGCGGCTTGTGGGACCACGTCGAGGGGCGGGAGGCGCGCGGATGAGCCGGATACCTGACTTCACCGGGATCCCATTGCGGGCAGAGGGCGCGGCGCGGGCCGGCGCGGAGGGCGCGCAGGCGGGGGCCGCCGCGATCTGGCAGACCCCCGAGGGGATAGGCGTCAAGGCGCGCTACGGGCCGGAGGACCTCGACGGGATCGAGCACCTGGACACGATGCCGGGCCTGCCGCCCTTCGTGCGCGGCCCCTACCCGTCGATGTACGTCATGCGGCCGTGGACGGTGCGCCAGTACGCGGGCTTCTCGACCGCCGAGGCCTCCAACGCCTTCTACCGGCGGAACCTGGCCGCGGGGCAGAAGGGGTTGAGCATCGCCTTCGACCTGGCCACGCACCGGGGCTACGACTCGGACCACCCGAGGGTGGCCGGGGACGTCGGCATGGCGGGCGTCGCCATCGACAGCATCGAGGACATGCGGATCCTCTTTGACGGCATCCCGCTGGACCGCATGAGCGTGTCGATGACC
>SYOX01000061.1 GCA_005804885.1 Pseudomonadota bacterium | reverse complement strand
GTCGCCATCGCCCGCGCCATGGCCGCCGAGCCCGCCGTCGTGCTCGCCGACGAGCCGACCGCCAACGTCGACTCCGAGACCGCCGCCGCGATCCTCAACCACATGGAGCGCCTCAACGCAGAGCACCAGGTCACCTTCCTCTTCTCCACCCACGATCCCCTCGTCATGTCCCGCGCCCGCCGCATCATCCGCCTCAAAGACGGCCACCTCGATCAGGAGGAGCGACGATGATCCCTCCCCATCTCCTGACGCAGATTGGCGCTGGGCAGGGAGCCACGCCGGGGGCTTCGCCCCCAGACCCCCACCAGGGGCGGCTCGCCCCTGGCGGGGTGCGGGGCGGAGCCCCGCGCGCTGCCCGCGCCCAGCGTCAATCTGCACCAAAGGAGAGGGAGAGGGGTGGCGTCGCTCGTGCTGGTCGTGCTGGCGATATGGCCGGGTGAGGTGCTGGGCTTCTGGGAGGCGGAGGGCGAGGGGTTGGGAGGCGGGTTGCGGGGAAATCTTCAGTTGTCGAGCGTGTTTGCGGACAACCCGGGGTCGCCGGCGGTGCTCTTTCCGAACCCGGTCGACGAGCACACCTTCGCGCAGCTTCGGCTCGTGGGCGACGCGTGGATCGGGGATCACGTCGCGGTGGACCTCAACGTCTTTCAGAGCCTGACCTCGACGACCTCGCCCTTGGGTCTGGCGCTTGGGGCCGCGTCGACGGTCCCGGTCGGTCGAAGCGACGCGCTGCGGCTGCGGTGGAACGACGACCCTCAGGCGGACGCGCTGCTGGAGGTGGACCGGCTGGCGGTGCGGATCACGTCGCCCTGGGTGGACCTGCGCCTGGGTCGGCAGCCGATCAACCTGGCGACGACGCTGCTCTTTACGCCCAACGACGTCTTCGAGCCCTTCGCGGCCCAGGCCTTCTTTCGGGAGTTCAAGCCCGGCGTGGACGCGGCGCGCGCCGACCTCCAGGTCGGGGAGCTGGCCCAGGTCTCGATCTACGGCGTGCTTGGTTATGATCGGGAGACCTTGTCTGATCCAGACAAGCTGGCTCGCCCGGACCTTGGGGCCTCGTCGGCGGTGGCCCGGGTGTCGACGCCGGCGCTGGGCGCGGACGTGGCGCTGCTCGGCGGCCGTCTGTCGGACAGGTTCTTCGTCGGAGGGGGGGTTCAGACCGAGTTCCTGGAGTGGCTTGGGGTGCGGGCCGAGGGGCACGTCGCCTTCTTCGACGACGCGGGCGGGGCGAAGCTTGAGCTGGCCGCCGAGGTCGACCACCGCTTCGAGAGCGAGCTGGAGCTGCGCGCGGGGTGGTTCTTCCACGGCGCGGGCTTTGACGACCCGGCCGATTACCTCAAGGCGCTCACGGGGGAGGTCGATCCGGGCTTGAACTTCGGGCGGCAGTATGCGGCGGCGGCGGCGGGCTATCCGGTGACGCCGCTCTTGACGGTCAACGCGGTGGCGCTGGCCAACCTGACGGACCTGTCGATGCTGGGCTCCTTCTATCTGCTCTACTCGATCTCGGACGAGGCGGATCTGGCGCTGACGGCGACGGTCCCGCTCGGGGATCAGGTCTCCGAGGACGTCGTCGACTTTCTGGGACAGCCCGTGCCGGTGATTCGGGAGATCCGTAGTGAATTCGGGATCTTCCCGAGGATGCTGGCGGTGGACTTCCGGGTGTGGTTCTGAGATCGAGGAAGGGAGGACCGGAGGCCGGCCGTCACCCAGGGCAACCGCAATGTCGACTTCGATGACGGGCACGTCGGGATCGTCATCGAAGTCGACCGACGGGAGTCCGACCCATCAGCGTTCTAATAGGCGGCGAAGACCTGGGTCCAGTAGAGGGTGCCGTTGTCGTTGTAGGCGCCGACGCCGATGTGGGTGTAATTGCGGCTCAGGATGTTGGCCCGGTGGCCCGAGGAGTTCATCCAGACCGAGTGGACCTCGCTCGGGGAGGAGTAGCCGTAGGCGATGTTCTCGCCGGCGGTGCTGAAGTCGGCGATGCCCTGTCTGCGCATCCGATCCCAGGGCTGCTCGCCCTCCGGGTTGGTGTGGGAGAAGAAGTTCCGGCGGGCCATGTCCTCGGAGTGGGCGCGGGCGACGTCGGCCAGCGCCAGATCGCACTGGAGCGCGGGCAGGCCGCTGCTGACGCGGGCCTGGTTGGTCAGCGCGAACTCCTCGCTCTCGATCGTCGAGCCGCAGTTGCCCTCATCGATGGGCCCAGGCCCGGGGCCGGGGTCCGGCTCCGGGTCGGGTTGCTGCCCGGGGGGCGTGCCGGTGCGGTTGCACATCGTCCCGCAAGACTGATAGCAGTCGCCGCCGTCGCTTACGCAGGAGTTGTCGCTGTCGCAGGTCCCGTCGCAGCTCGGGAAGCCCCCGCAGTCCGGGTAGCATATCGACAGCCCCGTCCCTCGCCAGCACCGCGCGCCGGTCGGGCACTCGTTGCGCGAGCCCGAGCCCGCGCAGGTGCCGCTGGCCTCCAGCATGCAGATCCCTCGGATGCAGATCCCGCCGTGCCCGTCGACGGCGGCGCAGTCGCTGTCGCAGTCGCAGCGCTCGCCCGGCTCGCTGAAGGCCTGGGGGATGGGCTCGGGCTCAGGCTCGGGCTCAGGGTTGGGCTCCGGCGCAGGGTCGTTGCCAGGATCGGGGGCGGGGTCGTCGCCGGGATCGGGCGCCGGGTCGTCGTCCGGCCCCGGCCCGCCGGACTGCGGCGTGCACCAGCCCTGCTCCGAGCCCTGGACCGGGTTGCACTGGCCGCTTCGGCAGTTCGAGGCGTCAAAGCAGACCTGGACGCAGAACTGCGCGCCGCCCTGCCTCAAGCACCTCAACCCCGCCTCGCACGAGGCCGTCGAGACGCAGTCGTCGCCCTCGCCGCCGCCCAGGAAGGGCTCCCCATCGTCCGGCTGCGGGCCGGGCTGCTCCACCACGGGCGCCTGCGCTGGCTGCGCGATGCAGCCGACCGCGATCAGCGCCAGCCCCGCCGCCATCAGCGTCGTCAAGATGCCTGATTTTCCAAGGACTGTGTGCATCCTGAATGCCTCCCCATGCGAGCGCGGATCACCGCCCCATGCTTCAAGCAACGCCTGCGCCAACATCTCCCCTGCGCCCCCTTGCCGATCCTGGCCCGTCACCATCGGGCTCCACGCCGCGTTTTGAGCGACGAGGACCGCCGGGTGTGACAACATGGCGCGGTAGACCTGCTCGCCCGTGTCACAGATCGTGGTGCGGGCGCCTCACCGCCGCGCGAGGATCAGAACCAGCCGTGGAGCTGCAAGAAGAAGTCGATGCTGCCCTCGCCGCCGTTGGGGATGGTGAAGCGCGTGTCGTAGGCGACGGTGAAGCCCTCGACGACGTTCCAGTCGAAGCCAGCGCCCACGCGGTTGATCTCGTCCTCGATGATCTCCTGATCGGGGTCCCAGAAGTCGTAGCGCAGCCGGGCGGCCAGGCCGCGGGTCACCATCCAGCTCAGTTCTTGGTAGGAGGCCAGCTGGAAGGTCTCGTTGCCGCTGAGCTGGCGCTCAAGCTGCCCGAAGGTGACCTCCCCGATCCAGGTCAGCGGGAGGTCCTGGCTGTAGAACCAGGGGTTCAGGCCCCACTGGAGGGAGGCGTCGAGGGTGTCGCCGCCCTCATCCAGCGGCCGCAGCCTGTGCATCAGGCTCGCGCCGAGCTGCCAGCCCAGATCGCGCCAGCCCCCGTTGATCGCGAAGCCCTGGCCCTGGCCGGTGGCGAAGGGGTTGGTGGGGTCCTCGTCGGCGGTCAGGAAGGCCGAGGCGTTGAAGTAGGGGTAGTTGCCTGTAAAGCCGGCCTCGGCGCCGATGACTCTGAAGGCGGGGTCCTCCTGGGTCAGATCGAAGCCTCGGCGCGTGTAGGCGGTGTGATCCGGGACGCGCAGGCCGAAGGCGGGCAAAAAGCGCCCGACCCGGAGGTAGGACAGCAGGGGCCACTCGTGGGTCATCGCCCACAGGTCGCGCACGGCCACGGGCGCCTCCTCGTCCGCGGTCGCCCCCACCCCGCGCCGCCTGCCCCGCAAGCCTGTCGTGGACGAGATCGTCAGGTGCTCGACGGGGTGCAGGGCGAGGTGGAGGTCGGCCTGCATGGGGAAGGCGAGCAGGCCGGGGATGAGGAAGCCGAGGCGCGCGTCGCCGCCGATCTGGATCAGGGGGTCGGCGTTCAGGTCGCCGTAGCGGCCATCGAGCCACGCCATCTCGCTGCTGCCGTGCAGCGCGGGGCGCAAGAAGACCGGGCCGCCGTTGGGGGTCGGGGAGCCTTCGGGCCTCGGGTCGACGGCGCGATCCGGGATCTGCGTCCCGGCGCCAGCGGCTTGATCCGAGGTGGGCGCCGATTCCGGCTTCGCGGGGCCAGAGGTGGGGCCAGAGGTCGGCCCAGAGGTCGGCCCGCCCTCGGGCGCCCGGTACTTCGCCAGCCAGGCGTCGACCTCCTCGGGGGTCTTGTCGTTGAGGGGGCGGGCGTCGCCGACGCCGAACATGGGCAGGGTGTTGGCGCCGTAGTAGCGGCCGCTGACGGTGCGCAGGCCGCCGCCGTTGGGGTCGACGTGGCAGCCCGAGCAGCTCAGAGTGCACTTTCGGAGCCAGAACTCGTCGGGGTTGAACCAGGTGTTCGGCAGGCTGTGGCAGTTGTCGCAGGTGCGCCCGGCGCGGGCCGCGTAGAGGGGTGTGGCGCTGGCGGCGCTGGTGGAGAGCAGCGCGGCGAGCGCGATCATGAGCGCAAGTGCTTGAATTGAAATCGTTTTTTGATGCTCAGTCACAGCTGGCCCCCTGGTCGAACCACCGCTGGAGCGTCAGCTTCTCCTCGGAGGTCAGGCGCAACATCCCGCCGGGGGGCATGCTGTTCTTCTCGAAGATCATCTCCGAGACGATCTCCAGGTTGTCCTGGACCTTCTCGCACTCGTCCAGGCCGATCCCTTCAAGCTCGCCGACGTTGGCGTCGGGGGCGTGGCAGGAGATGCACTTCTCGATCATGATGGGCTCGATGTGCGCCTCATAGGTGGGCTCGGCGGGTGCGGCCTCGGGGTCGATCTCGTCGAGGGTGGCGTCGCCGAGGCACCCGGCCAGCGCGAAGAGCAGGATCGCGGCCAGCAGGCCGAGGCCTGAGCTGCGCGGGGCGTCCGAGGCCCCCGATGAGGGGGATGGCGCCCTCGATGTGAGCGAGCGCGCGGGCGTCGCTGAGCGTGCCGGTGGCGTTTCTGAGGTGATCACGATGTTGCGCTCCTTGGGCGTTGGATCCTGTGATGGGCTGCACCATAAGGCAAAAACGTCACCTGGGCCAAGGGCCGCGATCCGAGGGGCCGTCGCTTGTTGAAGGGCGACGGGATCGCGGCGTTGCCGGAGGGCCTGCTGTCCGAGGGAGCGTCGGTTGTTGCCGGTGCCCTTGCGCTGTGTCGTGGGAGCCGGGTCGGCTTGCGA
This sequence comes from Pseudomonadota bacterium, assembly GCA_005804885.1. Classification (GTDB taxonomy): domain Bacteria; phylum Myxococcota_A; class Bradymonadia; order Bradymonadales; genus SYOX01. The sequence goes on along the minus strand of SYOX01000061.1, from coordinate 4,689 downwards.
TCTTGAGGGGCGGTCTGGGGCTGCTTCCTGCGGTTCCTGGGGCGGGGTGTGGATCAGCGATCGGGCGGGAGGGCGAGCAGATCGACGTGATCGAGGTGCGCGGCGAGATGTCCGCGCTGGAGGTGGAGGCGACGGCGGGCGAGCCAGCGGTCGAAGCGGGCGCGCTCGTCGGGGTCGTGGAGCGTGGCGGGGACGGCCCCCTGGATGAAGTTCAGGAGGTGCGTCAGGAGGTTTTTCGCTTCGGGGGGGACGCGCCAGGGCGAGGGGCCTTGCTCGACGCGGAAGCCGGCGCGGCTGAAGGATTCGAGCAGCTGGGCCGCGCAGGTCGTGCCCATTGCGGGAGGCGAGGGGGGGCGCGGTCGGCGCATGTGGGCGTGGTAATGGGAGAAAATCAGCGCGTCGTCGGGGTCGTCGGGGGTCAGGTGCGCGCCGGTGTAGTTGATCGTGGCCAGGGTCGGGAGGCGGCGCGCGGCCAGCGCGGCGACGAGGCGATCGAGGTCCGCGCGGCTGAAGAGGTCAAAGAGGGCGTTGGCGGTCACGAGATCGGCGTCGCCCAGGTCCGTGAGCCCGGCGAGGTCGTGGAGATCGCCGCAGATCGCCTCGACGTGGAGCGCGCCGTCGGGCCGGTCGATCAGGAGGCCGCCCGGGGTGGGGCGGCAGGACCAGCCGCGCCGAAGCGCCCAGGCGCTCAGGCGCGGGATGGCGCGCTGGAGGGAGGCCGGGTCGGCGTCGATGAGGCGCCATCGCTGCGGGCCTGGGATGTGCGGGGCCATGTGGCGCACGCTGGCGCCGAGCCCGGCGCCGAGATCGAGGATCCGGGCCGGTCGATCTTGCGGGAGCCGCGCGATCGCGATCGCGCGCAGGGCCGGGTCGCGGGCGCTGGCGTCGAAGCGGTGGCGCGCCTCAAGCCAGGAAGGGTCAAAGCCCGTGGGTGTCGCGTCGCTCATCGCACCTCGCCCGTGTCCCGCGCCCTGGGGCGGTCGATGGAGGCCCTCTCCAGCCGACGCCGGTGAGGTCGCCGCCTGGCGAGGTCGCGAGGCGCCCAGGCTCAGAAGCTCGCCTCCTTGAGCAGATCGATGTAGCTGATGATCCCGACGAGCTCAAGGCCGCCCCTGTTGGACTGCACCACGGGGATGGCGCCGACCCGATGGTCGATCATCAACTCGACGACCTCGCTCAGCTCGTCCTCGGCGTCGACGTAGACGACGCCGGACTGCATGAGGGTCGAGATCGGCTCGGCGAGGTGGTCGGCCAGCGCCTCGCTGCCTTCGTCCTCGAAGAACACGACCTCCGTCAAGACCTTGAGATCCCGGTCGCTGATGATGCCGACGAGCTCGCCGCGGTGGACGATCGGCAGGTGGCGCACGTCGATCTCATGTAGCAGCGCGATGACCTCCTGGATGGGCGTGGTCGACTCGGCGAAGATGGGTTGAGGGGTCATGATGTCCCGAGCGATCATGATGTGCTCCTTGGTCTGCTGGTCGCTCACCTTGAGCGCGTCGTCTCCTGGCATGAATTGCGATCTCCGTGCCAGCCGCCCTCGGGACTTCAGGCCCGTCGCCGCCGCGTCGAAGGAGCGCGGCGGCGTCAGATTTGCGCGCGCCGCCTGATCGCGCGCAATTTGCGTGGCTCAAGATCCGAAGCCTGACGATCCTCGCGTGTGGGGTGTCTGGGTCTCGCGGAGGGTGAGGAGGAAGGCCCGCGTGGCCTCGGCGGTCTGGGCCCAGGTGGGGTGGGCGTCGAAGCGGGTCAGGGCGGCCTGGGCCATCTGGGCGAGCGCGGCGCGGTCCTGGGCCCAGGCGTGGAGGTGGCGGGCGATGGCGGCGGCGTCGTGCGGCGCGACAAGGTGGCCGCTGATCCCGTCAGCGACGACCTCGCCGGCGGCGCCGGCCGATCCGGCGATGGCGGGCAGGCCAAAGGCGGCGGCCTCCATGTAGACGATCCCGAAGCCCTCCCAGGTCGAGGGCACCGCCAGCGCGTGGCTGCGCTGGAGGAAGGGCGTGAGGGCGTCGTCGAGCAGGGCGCCGTGGAAGGTGACGCGGGGGCCGAGGCGGCGCTTCTCGATGAGCGCGCGGCAGGCGGCGACGGTGTGGGGCTCGACCGAGAGGCCGCCGACGACGTCGAGGACCCAGTCGGCCGCGTCGGGCAGGGCCATGGCCTCGATCAAGGTGTGCAGGGCCTTGCGCTCGATGACATTGCCGAGGAAGAGCAGCCGCAGCGGGGCCGGCAGGTGGGCGCGGCGGGCGACGTGCGCGCCGTCGGCGCGGCCGAGCCTGTCGGCGCCGGGGTGGGCGACGACGCAGGGGCGGGCGCGGGTGAGATCTTCGACGCTCCGGCGCGTGGTGTGGCTGTTGAAGATGAAGGCGTCGACGCCGTGGAGGTAGCGCCGCTCGATCGCGGCGTAGAGCGCGTTCTGCCAGCGCGGGCGGGCCTCGCTGCAGCGCAGGTGGTGGACGAGCGCGACGACGGGCAGGGGGCTCAGGGCCTTCAAGCGGCTGTTGAGGCGGATGAGGGAGGGGTGGTTGAGCTCGTCTTGAATCAGGACGTCGAGGTCGGCGGCCAGGATGCGGCGCAGCAGGGCAGAGTCGAGGTTGTCGAGCAGGTGGCGCCCATAATCGCGCCAGGGCAGCGCGAAGATCTCGACCCGATCGCCGCGCGAGCGCAAGTGCTCGACCAGCTTGCGGTCGTAGAGGTAGCCGCCCGAGAGGGTGTCGAGGCTCCCGTAGATGATGAGCCCGACCTTCACGCGCCCAGGAGCGCGGAGAGGGGCCGCGCGGGGTCGTCGACGATCCTGGCGAGCAGAGCGTCGAGGCGGTCGAGGAGGTCGCAGGCCCAGGCGTCGTCGAAGAGGGCGCGGTTGTGGATCAGGTCAAAGTGCAGGCCGCCGCCCTGTTCGAAGACGTAGAGGATGGCGCCGAGGCAGTGGGTCATGAGGCGTCGGGTCAGGTCGGGCATGGGGGTCAGCGCGATGGAGGGCAGGTCGATGTGCCCGTCGAAGGTCGGCGGCTGCATGTTGAAGCAGATCGGCGAGAGCGCCACGGCGCCGAGGGCCTCGTCGCCGAAGAAGACCGAGCGCCAGGAGCGGCGGTCGTAAGCCTCAAGGACGCCGCGCCTGACGCGCTCGACGAGGGCCTCGAAGCTCGGGTCGCCGGACAGGTCCGCCCGCACGACGACGTTCTCGGCGATGAAGCCGATCGTCCGGGCCAGCTCGGGGCGAGTGCGGTTGGAGAAGACTGAGTCGACGATCAGATCCTCGGCGCCGGCGAGCTGGCCCAGGAGGGCCTGCCAGGCGGCGAAGAGGGTCATCGAGAGGGTGGCGCCGCAGGCGGCCGAGAGGGCGCGCAGCGCGTCGGCGGCCTCGGGGGTCAGGGTCAGGAGGCGGTGGCCGCTGTCGGCGGTCTGGATGGCCTGGACGTCGCTCAGGTCGAGGTCGAGCTGGAGTTCGGTGGGGGCGCCGTCGAAGGTCGCCCTCCAGAGCGCGCGCAGCGCCTGGAGGTCTTCGTCGGGGAGGGCGGCGCGCTGCCAGCGGGCGAAGTCGAGGAAGCTGGCGGCGGGCGGCGGCAGCGCGGGCTCGATCTGTCGCCGCCGGGCGTCGTAGAGGGCGGCGAGCTCCTCGACGAAGACGGCCACCGAGGCGGCGTCGGCGATGATGTGGTGGAGCGTGACCAGGAGCGCGGCCTCGCGCGGGGCCAGCGCGACCATCGCCACGCGGCACAGGCCGCCGGCCTCCAGATCGAAGGCGTCGGCGGTCTGCGCAGCTGCGATGGCGTCCAGGGCGTCCATCTGCTTGTTTTTGTTGATGTTCTTGAGGTCGTGGGCGGTGAAGGCGGGCTGGTTGTGGGGGTCGGTGCGCTGGATGGGGTGGCCGTCGCGGTCGTCGCTGAGGCGGGCGCGCAGGACGGGGTGTCGATCGGCCAGGGCGTGGAGGGCGCGCCGCATGTCGTCGGGGTCGATGTCGCCGGTGAGCAACCAGGCGCCGGAGACGTGGAAGCGGAAGGAGCCGCCTTCGAGGAGGCGGTCGAAGGACCAGGAGCGGGCTTGCTGGAGGGTCAGGGGGGCGGGCGAGAGGGGGTCGGCGGCGGGGATCATGGCGAGGCGGGGGTCGGCGGGGTCGGCGTCGAGGACGGCGGCGGCGAGCTGGCGCAGGGTGGCGCCGCCGAGGAGATCGGAGAGGCCGAGGTCGGCGCGCAGGTCGACGGCGAGGTGGTGCTGGAGCTCGGTGGCGGCGAGGGAGTCGAGGCCGAGGCGGTTGAGGGGGAGGTCGGGGTCGAGGGCGTCGGGGTGTGCGTCGGTGAGGGCGGCGACGCGGCGGCGGAGGGCGTCAAGGAGGCTGGCGTGGCGCTGATCGGGGGGGATGGCGTCGAGGAGGCGGCGATCGAGCGTTGGCGGGGCGTCGGTGCGGGTGAGGGTGTGGGTGGCGATGACCTCCAGGGTGCCGTCGAGGAAGCTCTGGCGTGCGGCGCGGCGCTGGATCTTGCCGCTGGAGGTCTTGGGGATGGCTCTGGGCTCGACGAGGGCGACGGCGTGGAGGCGCAGGTCGTGCTCGTCGGCGACGGCGGCGCGCAGGGCGGCGGCGATCTCTTCGAGGTGGGGCAGGGCGCCGGCGCGGGCCTCGATGGCGATGGCGGCGTGCTCCTGTCCGTCGACGTCGATGGAGAAGGCGGCGGCGCAGCCGGTGCGCAGCATGGG
>SYOX01000010.1 GCA_005804885.1 Pseudomonadota bacterium | reverse complement strand
GGCACCGACGCCGTGATGCTCTCCGGCGAGACCGCCTCGGGCAGCTACCCCATCGAGTCGGTCAAGATGATGAGCCGGATCATCTGCGAGGTCGAGCGATCCCCCCAGTACGCAAGAATGTTGAATACCGACAACAACATCCACCACATGCGCACCTTCCCCAACGCCGTCGCGCACGCCGCCACGGTCGCCGCCGAGGAGCTCAACGTCAAGGCCATCGTCGCCTTCACCAGCTCCGGCTCCACAGCCCGGCTGCTGACCACCTACAGGCCGATGCGCGAGATCGTCGCCTGCACCCCCAACCCCGATGTCCTGCACCAGATGGCCCTCTTCTGGGGCGTCACGCCCATGCTCATCGGCCGGATGGAGAACACCGACGACCTCATCGTGGCCGTCGAGCGCCTGATGCTGCGAGAGCGACAGGCCAACCCCGGCGACGAGCTCCTCATCCTCATGGGAACACCCGTGGCCACGGGCGCCGAGACCAACCTCATCAAGTTCCACAGGCTCGCCGAGACCAGCGCCCTCTTCAGCGCCGACTTCCCCAACAGCCGCTGGTAGGCCGCCACAGGAGCCCCCATGAGCCTCCGCTGCGCCCTCGTGACCCTCCTCGTCCTCGGCGCCTGCGACGATCCCGCCCCGCAAGTCGACGGCGCCGACGCGGGCGAGCCCTGCCAGACAAGCGCCGACTGCGGCGCCGGCCTCTTCTGCATCGGCCTCATCTGCCAGGACCCCACCAGCGACCCCGAGCCGATCCCCCCTGAGCCTGAGCCCGAGGGTCTGGACCCCGAGGCACAGGACCCCGAGCCCAACAACAACGACCCCTTGTGCGGCGACGGCGCCTGCGAGGAGGCCGAGCGAGGCGACTGCCCCGAGGACTGCGCCGACCCCGACAGCCCCTGTCAAAATGGCGCCGATCTCGACGACGACGGCCTGGATGACGGCGACGAGGGCGACGGGGACCCCGACGGCGACGGCCTCCCCAACTGCACGGATCGCGACAGCGACGACGACGGCCTGCTCGACGCCGAAGAGGACGCCATCGGCTCGAACCCCCAGGACCAGGACTCCGACAGGGACGCCGCCTCAGATCTGCTGGAGTTCGCCGCCGGCACGGCACTGACCGACCCCGGCCGCCGACCCGACGACAAGACCCTCCTGGCCGTCGTCCACCCCGACCAGGGGGCCGCGACCCGACGCTTCACCTTCTCGAGCCGGGTCCGGCGCGGCGACATCTACTTCCTGATGGACACCAGCACGACGATGTCCGGCGAGATCGACAACCTCAAGCAGACCATCATCTCCAGCATCATCCCCCGCATCCGCGACACCCTGCCCGACGTCCACTTCGGCGTCGGCCACTTCGACGACTTCGCCCTCGACCCCTACGGCCTCGACCCCGCCTTCAGGCCCTTCGAGAACCTCCAGGACGTCACCGCCGACGACGCCGACGTCGTCGCCGCCATCAACCGCCTCCAGACCTGCTGCGTGCCGGGCGACGGACAGACCATCCCCGAGTCCCAGACCGTCGCCCTCTGGGCCCTGGCCACCGAGGACGGCCTGCCGGGGTGGATCCCCCCCCGCGGCGTCTGCCAGAACAAGGGCAAGGGATACCCCTGCTTCCGCGCCGACGCCCTGCCCATCGTCGTCCTGATCACCGACGCCGACTTCCACAACGGCCCCAGCAACGCGAACCCCTACTTTGGCGTCTCTCCCGCCCCTCCCTCCTTCAATGAGGCCATCGACGCCCTCAACCGCGTCGGCGCCAAGGTCGTCGGGATCTTCTCGGGGGCGACGAACCTGCGCTCCCACATCGACGCCGCCGCCCGCCAGACCGGCGCCGTCAACGACGCCAACGCCCCCCTGGTCTTCACCGTCAACGGCCAGGGCAGCGGCCTGGACCTCAACATCATCAGCGCCTTCGAGGAGCTCACCGGCGACGTGCGCCGCGACGTCAGCGTCGAAGCCGAGGATCCCGACCCCCTGGACGCCTTCGACCCGACCTCCCTGATGACCCGCGCGACCCCCATCTCCGCCGCCCCCCCCAACGGCATCCTGGCCACCGACGCGCGCCGCTTCCTCGGCGTCATCCCCGGCACGGCGCTGACCTTCGAGGTCGAGTTCTCGCGAGGCCCCTTCGAGGCCGAGCCCGAAGGAGGCCAGCACCGCATCATCCACATCAACCTGAGGGTTCTGGGCGACGGCTCGGTCCTGCTCGACGATCGAAGCGTCTACCTCGTCATCGCGCGCCAGGGCTCGACCATCCAGCTCCTCGATCCCTGAGCCCCTGGAACAAACGCCGCGCCCGCCGCGCTCTCCCTGGGCCACTGGCCCCTGGGTCACTGACCCCTGAGCCCGCCAGACCCCTCGCCCACGAGCCGCTCATGGACGATCCCCAGCCCGCCGAAGCGCCACCCCAGGGCCTCACGACCAACACGCGAGGTCTCAAGACGATTACACGAGGTCTCACGACCATCACACGAGGTCTCACGACCATCACACGAGGTCTCTCGACCATCAGCCCGCGCGAGGTCGCCGTCTGGATCGCCATCCTGGCCCTCTCGGCGGCCCTGGCCTACTCCATCTCGGGCGAGCACGGCCACGATCACGACCACATCGTCGGCCAGCCCCTCACCGACATGAAGCTGCGCTCGACCGACGGCGCGGTCGTGGACCTTGAGGCCCTCCGAGGAGAGACGCTCGTCCTGAACGTCTTCGCGACGTGGTGCCCGCCCTGCCGCGCCGAGATCCCCGATCTGTCCCGCTTCCACACCGCACATGAGGGCAGCGGGATCAAGGTCTACGGCGTCGTCTTCGAGTCCGGCCCGCCCGATCAGGCCGAGGCCGACTCCCGCGCGCTCGGCGTCAACTACCCGCTCCTGCTCGGCAATGCCACCTTCCAGCGCCGCTTCGAACTCCACTCCTACCCCACCACCCTCGTCGTCGATCCCAGGGGCGTCGTCACCCACCGCTTCGAAGGCCCCGTCACCGAGGCGCAGCTTGAAGACATGGCCCGCCCGGCGCCCTGAGGCTCGCCATGCCCCCCCGCTTTTGCTAGAAAGGGTCCCGCATGGGCGACTTATCGGCGTCCGATCACCGCACAGAGGCGCAGATGCGACACCACACGGCCCCGCTCATCCTCGCCCTCCTCGTCCTGCTCGCCTCGGCGGCCTGCGACTCGCCCGCGACACCCCCTGAAGCGAAGCCCCAACTCGACGCCGGGGCCACCCCCCCGGCCTCGCCCCCCAGGACCCCATCGGAGGCCGCCAAGCCCCCCGCGGCCAACCCGACGCCCACAGGCGAGCAGGCCGCAGCCCCCCAGGAGGACCCGCCCCTGGACGTCAGCCCGCTGCTCGCGCTGGAGGACGTGCGACGGATCACCCTCTATGAAGGGCCGCTCTCGCCCACCAGCCTCCAGGGCATCCGGCCGTCGCGAAGCTACGGGAGCGCTCGCCTCAAGCCCGACGACAAGGCCGACAACTTTGGCGTCGCCGTCCAACTCTGGAAGTGCACCCAGGCCGAGGCGCAGGAGCGCTTCGACACCTTCTCCAAGACCTTCAAAGATCCCAGAGTCACCCAGGAGATCGGCCTCAAGAGCCTCCGCTCTCAGCGAAAGCACGTCCTCCACCTCGCCTGGATCGTCGAGGGAGACTGGGACGTCCTGACGGTGACCTGCGACGACCGCCTCTGCAACGAGGCCTCCCTCCTTGCCCTCGCCCAGAGCGTCAACGCCAGGCGAGCGGCCTCAAGGCCTTGACCCAGCAGGGGCGACAGATACGATCCGCTTGCGCCTCTTGGGGCGAATCTGTAACATTGACTCAGGCTTGGAAGCGCTGGTCACCGAACAACACCGATGGTTTTGGAGAGGGACGTTGTGTCTGGAGAGCCCTTCCTTCTGCACCACCCTGACGAGGAGCCCACGATGAGGACAAGAATTCGAGGGGGGCCACGAGGTCGCCTCACCACGGGTTGGCTGATCGCCCTCCTGGCGTTCGCCGGCTTGATGGCGTGCGACAAGGAGACAGCCTCGACGGCCATCGAGGAAGAGCCCGACGACAACCCCAACAACGACCCCAACAACGACACGGGCGAGTGCGGCGACGGCGTCTGCGACTCCGGCGAGCAGGACAGCTGCCCCGACGACTGCGACCCGCCCGCCCCGGAGTGCGGCAACGGGACGTGTGAGGAGGGCGAGTCCAACGCAAACTGCCCACAGGACTGCACGCCGACGGAGGGAGACTGCTCGGCCTGCGCCGCCGATCAGATCTGCGTCGACAACGAGGCGGTCACCAACGTGTGCTTCGACAGGGACTGCCCCGGCGAGCGCTGCGATGGCGACGAGGTCTGCTTCAACGGAGAGTGCGCCTCGGAGCCCTGCGCGGGCCTCGACTGCGGCGGCTACCCCAACGTCTGCCGCGGCGGCATCTGCCTCGTGGGCTCCTGCAATGACCCCGACGTCCGTTGCCCCGACGGCCAGGAGTGCGTCAACGACCTGTGCCTGTCCCCCTGCGATACCCAGGCCGACTGCGGCGACCTCGCGTGCATCAACGACTTCTGCTCGACCTGCGACGTCGCCGAGGACTGCGGCGGCGGGCTGGTCTGCGTCGGCGACCAGTGCGTCCCTCCTTGCACCGAGGACCCCGATCGCTGCAACGGCGATGAGGTCTGCGTCCCGGAGACGGGCCTGTGCGGCGAACCCTGCACGCCTGGGGCTTGCGCTCCCGGCCAGGTCTGCGACGGGATCATCGGCCTGTGCGTCGACGGCGAGTGCGGAGAAGGCGGCGTCAACGACTGCCCCGAGGGTGAGGTCTGCCGGGAGCACTTCTGCGTGCCCTCCGACCCGCCCAACGTCATGGGCATGAGCGCGGGCAACCAGCAGCGCATGGAGTCCCCAGGCTACAAGGCCACGATGGTCCTGTCCCCGATGGACATGATCGGCAACACGGCCAGCTCGCCGAACTTCACGCTTCAGTCCGGAACGCTGAGCATCCAGCAGGGAGGCCAGCCATGAGGACCGACAAGAACACCATCTCTAACCATCTCTTCAACTTCAGCCCGTCACAGGAGACACGAAACATGGCTCGCACAGGAAGAACCCGCGTTGGACGGCTGGCTCGCGGCGCCGCCATCGCTTTCGGCGTCGCGCTGACGATCGGCGCGGCCTCCACCGCCTCGGCCCAGGTCCCCAAGCTGCTCAGCCAGCAAGGCCGCATCCTGGACTCGACCAGCCTCTCGCCCATCGGAGGGGTCGAGTCGCTCACCTTCACCCTCTACGACAGCCGCAGCACCGTGGTCTGGACCGAGACGCTCAGCGTCGCCTTCGACAACGGCTACTACACGGTCGTCCTGGGCGAGAACACCCCCATCAGCCTCGATCTCTTCACCGGCGAGTCCATGCAGCTCGGCATCACCGTCGGCGACGACTCCGAGCTTGAGCCCCGGATGGCGGTCACCTCGGTGCCCTACGCCTTCAAGTCGGCCAACGCCGCCCTGGCCGAGGACGTCACGGGCGACATCAACCCCCGCACGATCAGCATCGGCGGCGAGATCGTCATCAACGAGAACGGCCAGTGGGTCGGCGACCCGACCGGCCTCCAGGGCCCCCAGGGCGAGCGCGGCCCCATCGGACCCGCGGGCGCCAACGGCGCCAACGGCGAGCGCGGCCCCATCGGCCCGACCGGCCCCCAGGGCGCCAACGGGCAGCCTGGCCCTCGCGGCGAGACCGGCGCCGACGGCCAGCCGGGTCAACCCGGCGCCGATGGCCAGGACGCCGATCCTGGTGACGTCGCCTTCATCATCCTCAACGACGAGACCCTCCGCACGATCCTCGTCGAAGCCCTCGCCGACGAGCTCATCGAGATCATCGCCGACGATCCCCGCTTCCGGGGCGCCGACGGCGCCCCCGGCGCTGACGGAGCCACCGGCCCTCAGGGTCCCATCGGCCTGACCGGCGCCACTGGCCCTCAAGGCCCCACCGGCCTGACTGGCGCCACTGGCCCTCAGGGCCCCGCCGGCCCTCAGGGTGAGCGCGGCCTGACTGGCCTGACCGGCGCCACCGGCCCCCAGGGCCCCATCGGCCTGACCGGCGCCACCGGCCAGACCGGCGCTACTGGCCCTCAGGGCCCCGCCGGTCCTCAGGGTGAGCGCGGCTTGACCGGCCTGACCGGCGCCACCGGCCCTCAGGGTCCCATCGGCCAGACCGGCGCCACCGGCCAGACCGGCGCCACTGGCCCCCAGGGCCCCGCCGGCCCTCAGGGTGAGCGCGGCTTGACCGGCCTGACCGGCGCCACCGGCCCTCAAGGTCCCATCGGCCAGACCGGCGCCACCGGCCTGACCGGCGCCACCGGCGCCACCGGCGCTCAGGGCATCCAGGGCATCCAGGGCATCCAGGGCCTCCCGGGCACCAACGGCACCAACGGCACCAACGGCACCAACGGCACCTCCTGCACCGTCACCCAGAACGTTGGCTCTGCCACGATCTCCTGCACCAACGGCACCAGCGCCACCGTCACCAACGGCACCAACGGCACCAACGGCACCAACGCCGGTGACTCCTCGATCGTCGGCCTGACTGCGACGACCGACGGCACGGCCGTCCTCGGCAACCTGACCGGCATGAAGGCCGTCGACGCGATGTGCAACGCGGCCGTCTCCGGCTCCCACATGTGCACCCTGCACGAGGTCCAGCGCGCCATGGCCCGCGGCGCCGTCACCGGCGTCGCCAACAACACCGAGTACTGGATCGCCGACGACGTCTTCCTCGGCTTCTCCACCACGTCCACCATCGCCAACAACTGCCACCAGTTCCTGTACGACAGCGGCGACATCGGCCGCGGCACCGCCATCCTCTTCACCTTCAACACCGCCCCCCGCACCGGCATGCCTGTCGGCGACCGCTACAACCTCTCCTTCAACGAGGCTTGCAGCCAGACCAAGCAGGTCGTCTGCTGCCGCTGATCCCCCGACCGAGGCGGGCGCCGCCCTGGCGCCCGTCGCCCCGGGTCCCCTTCCCTCAAAAGCACAGCCGCAGTGACACCCCTCGCCTCCTCTGGTGTTCAACCACCCGAGGCCTGGACACCTCTGCGCGCCCCATGCGCCTGGGACGACGCAGACACCACCGAAAGCGAGCTTTGAGATGAAGACCCCCCTGATCCCCCTCCTGCCCCTCGTCGCCCTGATCATCACCTCAGCCCCGCTCGGCGCCGCCGCACAGAGCCCGGCCTCGCCACCCACAACGGCGGACTCCGAGGTCGTCGCCTCGGACTGGCGACCCGGCTTCGGCGCGCGCATCGGCGGCTACGGCTTCCGCGCGGCCGACCAGGCCGAGGGCCTGACATGGTTCGACTGCCGGATGGACGGCATCGGCCTCCTCACCACCCTCGACATGGGCCCTCACCTCTTCGCCGAGCTCTCCGTGGACTTCTACCAGGCCACCGAGGACGTGATCACCGACGGGCACATGGACCGAGTCTCGCTGCTCTCCTTCGCCGCCCTCGGCCTGCGGCTGGCCCCTGACTGGATCGTCTCCCCCTTCATCCAGCTCGGCGGCGGCGCAGAGTGGACCCGCCTGACCATGCTCGACGCCGCAGAGATCCAGGACGTCTACCCGGTGGCCTTCATGGGCGCCGGGGCCGAGGTCGACCTGACCGAGACGATCAAGATAGGCGTCGGCCTGCGCTTCATGGCCATGATCCACCCCGACCACGCCCATCCGACGGAGACAGGCGGCCAACTCGACCCCCCCCACGACGACGGCCCTGTCCAGGCACCTTCGATGTCCTTCAGCCCCGCCGCCCAGGGCCTAGGCTGGATCCGCGCCTCGCTCTGACTGAGCGCCTGGCGCCCCCTCCAGCCCCCCTCAACAACCTGTAACACGCTGTAATAAAAGACTTTTACCGGAAGGAAACGAGGGCCCTGCGCGCCCCAGCGGATCTAAACGACCCAGAGGACGAAGGCGGTCGTGGCCGGCATGACCGACCAGAAGGCCAGCTCCCCGGTCCACGAGGCGGCCGGGCGAGACACCTTCCTGGCGTGGTAGATCACCAGCACAGAGGCGCAGACGACGGAGGGCAATACAACGACGAGGAAGACCGCGCGCAGCGCGAAGACGGCCTCGGGCGGGGTCATGATGCGCCCGACGGCCAGGAGCAGCGCCATGCACGCGCCGACCCCGAACTGCACCCACGAAAAGAGCCTCACCCGCTTGAGCGAGCGCTGCGCCTCCGCGAGCGCGTCAACAACGGCCTCATCAGCAGACATCGGCGCCAGGTGTCAGGGCGCGCCGCCCTGCGCGCCGCCTCCCGGCGGCCCAGGGGCGCAGCCCAGGTGAAGATCAGGGATCAGGTCCTGAAGAACTTGTAGTTGGCCTCGATGTCGGCCTCCCACTTCTCCGGCACCTCGTCTTCGTCGAAGATGGCCTCGACCGGGCACTCGGGCTCGCAGGCGCCGCAGTCGATGCAGACGTCCGGGTCGATGTACATCTGGATCCCGGAGAGCTGCTTGGCGTTCTCGCCGTGCTCCTCCTTGATCTCCTCGATCTCCTCGACGCTCAAGGGGCCGTGGATGCAGTCGACGGGGCAGACGGGGATGCAGGCCGTGTCGCAGACCCCGATGCAGGGCTGGGTGATGATATAAGGCATGTCTTGGTTCGACTCCTCTGGTCACTTCTTGGGGGCATCAAGCCCGCTCAGGAGCCCTTGGGCTCTCTCCTTGACTACCACACCACGGGCCACCTCGCCAACACCTATCCCGCCGCGGGACACTTCAGCGCGCCTCCTCCGCGTGCCCGGACACGACGGCGATCGCGTCCAGATCGAAGCCGCGCGAGGGAGGCCCGCTCAGGCCCGTCGCGAAGCCCAGATCCCTGATCCGGACGAAGCGCGCCCGCGCAAGCCCGACCTCCGCAAGATCGAAGGCGTCGCCGCCGCTCACCCCAGGATCCCTCGGCGACAGCGCGTTTCCCTCGACGTTGCTGTGGACGACCCCCACCCCGGCGCACCCCTCAAAGGGCCACTCGCCCCCGGGATCACACGCGAAGGTCGCCCACCGCACGCCATCCAGACTGACGGACACCTCGGCCAGCTCCGCGTAGGAGATCTCGCCCAGCGGAAAGGCGTTCTCGAAGACGATCAGATCAGGCCCCTCACAGTCCACCGCCGTCGCGCCCAGCTCCACGACGATCTCCCCCCCGGCGCCCAGCGACACCACGTCGAGCGAGCCGTTGAGCCCCTCGGCGCCCAGCGGCGGCCCCATGACGATCTCAGGCATGGACGGCTGCCCGAAGCCTGCGCCTGGCCCCGGCGAAAAGGTGACCACGCGCGCGATGAAGGCCCCCTCACCATCCTCAATCTCCGACGGGCACTGAGGCGGCCCCAGGGCCTCCTCTGCACCCACCACCGCCTCCAAACCCCCAGCCTCACCGCAACCCGACGCCACCAGGGCAAGCGCGCACGCCAACCCCCAGGCCCGCACAGGCGCACCCCGACCCGACCCGGCTCGATCTGAAAAATCAAGATTCATATTCAACAACAAGCACTTGACCAACGTTGTGCGCCCCAGGCGCGCTCCCCCCGATGGCGCGCTCACTCCGGGCTGCGCTCCAACGATCGACCCACGCTGAAGCCCTCGGGGTAGCGCTCCTTGAGCTTCGCCACGTTGATCTCGGCCACCTCGCCCAGCGGCCGCCCCAGCGCCCGAGCCATCATCGCCACGTACCACAGGACGTCCCCCAGCTCCTTGACCAGCCTCTCCTCGTTGAGCGGGTGGCCGTGGAAGAGGTGCTTCTTGATCAGATCCGCCGCCTCCCCCGCCTCCCCGGCCAGCCCGAGCGCCATGTTGGCCAACAGCTGCCCCTTGTCGAGATCCTGGTTCGCGGTCGTGGCCGCGAGCGCCTGATAGTCGTCCATGTTCATCGTCAACCCCCTCACCGCTGGCAGGACGGACACCAGTATGTCGTCCTGCCGCTCTGCGTCAACCTCCCCACCGCTCCCCCACAGCGCGGGCAGATCTCCTGCTGGTAGATCGAAAAAGGGTTCTCCCCCCTCGGCTGACCCGGATCGTTCAGGTAGGCGATCTCATCGCCCTCCTCGGCCACGATCACCGCCTCGCACACCTCGCGCAGCGCTCGCCCGATCCGCCCCAGCGCCTCCACCTCAAGCTCCCGCGCGATGGCCGACGGGTCGATCCCCGCCACCCAGAGCGCCTCGATCGCCACGATGTTCCCCACCCCCGCGATTACGGCCTGATCCATCAGCGCCACCTTGATCGCGCGCCCTGTCCCCCTGAGCGCCTCCTGGATCTCCGCTCCCCCCAGCGGCCTCGGCCAGGGCTCCGGCCCCATCGCCTCCAGCGGCCCATGCTCGCCCATCGCCTCGGGCGACAGCACGTCCAGGTGCCCCAGGCGCCGCGTGTCCAGAAAGGCGAAGCGGCCCGCCCCCTCCACCTCCACCTCAAGGCGAGCCCCTGGCCGACCCTCCACCCCGATCGGGACGATCTTGCCCGTCATCCGCAGGTGCAGCAGCGCGCACACCCCCGGCTCGCCCTCGAAGTCCACGATGAGGTGCTTGCCCCGACGCCTGACCCCGGCCACGACTCGCCCGACCAGCGACTCGACGGCCCCCTGTCGGACGGCCTCGGCGTCGGCGACGCGGATCGCCAGCACGCGGCGCCCTGACCACCAGCGCTCCAGGTTCCGGCGCTGGATCTCGACCTCGGGAAGTTCAGGCATGGCTCAACGCGACGGCGGGCGCTCCTGGAGGACCGTGGCTCGCCATACCTGGATCTCCCGCTTCATCGCGGCGAAGATCTCCGGGTTGTCGGCGCTGGCCTCGCGCAGCTCATCGGGATCCTCCTCCAGGTTGTAGAGGGTGAAGCGGTTGACGCCCATCATCCAGATGATCTTCCACGGCCACTTGATCATCGCCTTCTCAGGGATCCCCTGCTCGATGGTCTTCTCCGCAAAAAGTGGCGGCCAGTCCGGGTCCCTCCCCTTGAGGAAGGGCACCAGCGACCCCCCCCTCAACACGTGACCCTCCGGCACCTTGGCGCCGGTCAGCTCCAGCAGCGTCGGCAGCACGTCGATGTTCCCCACCACCTTCTTCACGCGGCCAGGCTCTATCCCCGCACCCCAGAAGATCAGCGGCACCTTGAGCAGGTTATCGAAGAGCGTCTGCCCGTGATACAACAGGCCGTGATCCTTCGACTTGTCCAGCCCCTCCCCATGATCCGACGTGATCAACACGACGGCCGTCAACAGCTCCTGGCGCTCTCGGAGGCCATCGAGCAGGCGCCCGATGTGATAGTCCGTGTAGTAGATCTCCTGGTCGTAGATGTCCGGGTAGGTTGGCCCGAAGTCCGGCATGTCCTTATGACGGATGTAACCCGAGTGTGGATCGCCGTAATAGGCCCAGACAAACCAGGGCTTGTCCGCGGGCTGCCTCGATATCGTCGAGTCGAAGTAAGCCAGCGTCTTGTCCGTGATCAAGTCCGATGTCGGGTGCCAGTGCGTCGGCGCGCGCTCGTAGACCGCCGAGGCGTCGTAGTAGTTGAAGCCCTGATCGAACTGGAAGAGGGGCACGAAGTAGCCGATCGAATGAAAGGCCGCCGTGTGATAACCAGCGCTCAGCAGCATCTCGGCCATCATCACGTTAGATTCGTGCATCTGAGGCCACTTGCTCTTGGTCCGCACCAGCTCGCTGTAGTACCGGCCGGTGATCAGGACCGGGACCGAGAAGCAGGTCATCGGGCCTTGCGACCTGGCCCGCTCGAACACGACGCCCTCGCGCGCCAGCGCGTCCATGCGCGGCGTCGTATCGCGCGCGTAGCCGTACATGCCCATGTGATCGGATCGAAGCGTATCGATCGTGATCAAGAGCACGTTGGGCCGCTCCAGGTCTGGCGCCGGCGTCGGCCCGACTTTGAGCACCGCCTCGTCGGGCACAGGCTCAGGGTGCTGGACGATGGAAGGCTCCTGAGGGATCACCAGATCCCCGTCGATGCAGTCGTCGTCGATCCCGTTGCCGGGGCTCTCGACGGCCCCGGGGCTGATCTCGGCGTCTGCGTCCTGGCAGTCGCACGTCTCGTCGCAAAAGAGGCGAGGGAAGCCGTCGCCGTCGCCATCGACGGCCTTGTGGAGCTGCTTGGAGAAGACCTTGGAGGACAGGCCGTTGAAGGCCAGCCGCTCTATCGACGAGCCCGTCCGGTCCAGATCCGAGCTGAACCACGCGATGAGCCCGATGGCGGCCAGCACCAGCGGCACGAAGATCAGCCACTGCCCGATCTCCATCGCGATGCGGTAGATCGCCCAGCCGAAGATGCAACCGACGACGGGCATCACCAGGGGCGTCGGATCGATGGCCGACACCTCGATCCCCCGCTTCCAGACAAAGACCGCCCCGAGCGACCCGAAGGCCACCAGGCTGCCAGTGGCCCAGAGCGCGAACACCCACTTTGAAGGGGGGCGCCAGTCGTTCTTGAGCCACCAGCGCAGCGGCATCCACCCGTAGGCCGCCACCGCAGCCACCGGCAACACCGCGACCCCCGCGGCCATGTGCATCATCAGCGAGACGAGGACATCGATCCGGGGCTCGGGCGAGGTGAAGCGCGAGATCGTCAGGAGGCCGTCGAGCAGGCCCGCGGCGTAGACCCCCGCGAGGACCCCCGCGACGAGCGCGACGAGGCGCTTGCGTTCGCTGTCCCCGACGGTCTTTGGGAGCTTCTGAGCCATCGATACCTGTGAGACGCCCTGCCCTGGCGCGCTGGCAATGGCACGGCCTGTGTTTATATACTTCCACGTTCAGGCCAGACCCCATGGTGGGTCACAACGCGGGCCTGTCAAATGATCGCGAATAGTCCGCCAGCGTCACGGCGTTCTCAAAGGGCGCGCCGGCTGCGCCTCACCGCATCAGGAGTCTTTCATGAGCAGAATGGAGCTTGTCAAACGCAACGCCTCGTACAAGGGTTACGCCGCGCTCGGCTCGATCGCGCTGACTACGATGCTCTTCATCAACGCGTGGTGGTTCATGGCCCTCTTCGGGGCGGGCGCCTCGGCCTTTCTGACCTACCGCTGGTTCTCCTACAGGGCCAAGTGGGGGATGCGCTTCTAAGAGGACCTCAGTCCACCCGGAGGATCAGCCCCTTGAGGTATTCGGACTCGGGGAAGGTCATCAGGATCGGGTGATCGATCGGCTGGGTGAGCTGCTCGACCAGCACGACATCGCGCCCCGCGTCGGCCGCCGCACCGGCCACGACGCTTCGAAAGAGCGAGGGCGTCACCATCCCCGAGCACGAGAAGGTCGCCAGCGTCCCTCCCGGCCTCAAGAGCCTCATCGCCATCAGGTTGATATCCTTGTAGCCTCGACAGGCCCGCTCAAGGGTCGCCTTGCCGTGGGCGAACTTCGGCGGGTCGAGGACGATCGCGTCCCACCTCTCCCCTTCCTTCGCCCGCCGCCGCAGATCCTCGAAGACGTCGGCCTTGACGGACTTGACCCGATCCTGGATGCCGTTGAGGGCCGCGGCCTCCTCGCCCAGCGCCAGGGCTTGAGCCGAGATGTCGACGTTGGTGATCTCGGCGGCGCCCGCCGCCGCACACGCGATCGCGAAGCCGCCCGTGTACGAGAAGGCGTTGAGCACCCGGGCCCCGGAACATCGCTCGGCGACCTTCCAGCGGCTCTCGCGCTGATCGAGGAAGAAGCCCGTCTTCTGTCCCTCCTCGACGTCGATGAGCATCTTGCCCGAGCGCTCACCCTCGCCCTCCACGATCACGACACGCCCTTCGGGCAGCGCGCCCCACAGGAGCCCGGAGCGCTCGTCGAGGCCTTCGCGGGCGCGCGCCTTGCTGTCGGAGCGCTCAAAGATCGCCGCGGGGGCGAGCGCCTCGCGCAGGACCTCGACGATCAGGTCGCGGTGGCGCTCGGCCCACGGCGTCAGGATCTGGAGCGAGAGCACCGGGCCGTACTGATCGACGATGAGGCCCGGGAGCCCGTCGGCCTCCATGTGGACCAGCCGCCGGCCTTGCCAGTCGGGCCGCCGCCCGATCGCCGCATGGAGGCGCGCCGTCACCAGCGCCTCCCCCACATCGACCTCTCGATCCCAGCTCAGAGCGCGAAAGGCGAGGCTGGACGTGGGGTTGAAGGCGCCACGGGCGATCCAGGCGCCGTCATCGGCCAGGACGTCGATGATCTCGCCAGCCTCGACCTTTCGGGGGGTGTCCGAGAAGGCGCCGCTGAAGATCCAAGGGTGGCGGTTGCGAAGGGACTTGTCCCGGCCGCGCTTGAGCCGCGCTGAAGGGGTTCTTGTCACGGCTATTCTTGGGATTGGGCGCGTTGAAGATCGCCTCCGGGGCGCGGCGCGTCCCGGAGGCGAGCGAAGGGGTCAGCGGTTGCGGTCCTTGGGGTTGCGCAGGAAGGTCGGGATGGCGAGCTCCTCCTCCTCCACGGGGCTCAGGCCGCCGCCGGGGCTCCTGCGGCTGGCTTGCTGGGAGGTGGACTCCTGCTCGCCGGGTCGGGTCATGACGGCCCGCCGGGGCTCCGGGGCGCGCTCGGCCGAGCCCATGCGGATCTGGGGGTTGCCCACGGGCGCCGCCGGGTAGGAGGGCTCAGGGGCCGGCTTCTCGACGACGGGCTCAGGGGCCTTGGCCTGCGCAGGCTGCATGAAGGGGTTCTGGCTCCAGGGGGTCGCCTGCGGAGGCGCGGGCTGGGGCTGGGCCACCGGGGGGGCCTGGTGGTGCTGGGGCACGGGCGGAGCCTGAGGGTGCTGGACGCTCGGCATCGAGGAGGAGCTGGGGTAGACGGGCGGCGCCTGATGCTGATTGGAGTTCGAGTAGACGGGCGCCGCCGGGTGCTGGTTGGAGCTCGGGTAGGAGGGGTGCTGGTTGTGGCTCGGGGGGGCGCCGTGGTGGGCGACGGCCTGCATGTGGGTCTGGGAGCCGTGCTGCTGGACCTCGTAGGGGTGGCTATGGCCCGCGTAGTGGTTCTGGGCGGCCATCATGTTGCCGCTGGAGAAGTGGGCGGGCTGGCCGTTGCCGTGGTGGTAGGTGGAGGCCAGCGGCTCCTCCCGGCGGGCGCGATCGAAGCCGGTGGCGATGACCGTCAGCTTGATCTCGTCGCGCATGGTCTCGTCGATGACGGCGCCGAAGATGATGTTGGCGTCCTCGTGGGCGGCCTCCTGGATGAGCATGGAGGCCTCGTTGATCTCGAAGAGGGCCAGATCCGAGCCGCCGGTGATGTTGATCAGGATGCCGGTGGCGCCGTTGATCGAGACGTCTTCGAGCAGCGGCGAGGAGATGGCCATCTCGGCGGCGTCGCGAGCGCGGGTGGGGCCGCTGGCGCGGCCGGTGCCCATGAGCGCAAGGCCCATGTTGCTCATGATCGTCTTGACGTCGGCGAAGTCGACGTTGACGAAGCCGCCGATGGTGATGAGGTCGGAGATCCCCTGGACGGCGTGCAGGAGCACCTCGTCGGCCTTGCGGAAGGCGTCGATGATGGAGGTGTTCTCCCCGGCGATGGCCAGCAGCCGCTGGTTGGGGATGGTGATCAGCGTGTCGACGCACTCCTGGAGGTTCATCAGGCCCTCGTCGGCCATCCGACGCCGCCGCGAGCCTTCAAAGGCGAAGGGCTTGGTCATGACCCCGACGGTCAGCGCCCCGGCCTCGCGGGCGAGGTTGGCGATCACGGGCGCGGCGCCGGTCCCGGTGCCGC
>SYOX01000060.1 GCA_005804885.1 Pseudomonadota bacterium | reverse complement strand
GCTCGAAGATGACGGTCAGCTGGGGCCCGGCCTTCGTGCGCTGGGTGCTGATCGCGGTCGTGGCGGCCTCTTCGGTCAAGCTGCTGCTGGGGCTCTGATCTGGGCGCGCTGAGCCGGCACTCCACCCCCTGTCCCCCTCCTTGCGCAGCGAGGGCAGTGCCCTTCGGAGGGGGACAGGGGGTGGAGTGTGGGGGACAGGGGGTGGAGTGCGGGGGACAGGGGCTGGAGTGCCGGCTCAGGGCGCCATCAGCTCGTCGATCAGGGCCTCGAAGGCGGCCTGCGGCTGGGCGCCGGTGAGCTTGCGGCCGTTGATGAAGCAGGTCGGGGTGCCGGTGGCGGTGACGGCGGCGGCCAGCGCCACGTCGGCGTCGATCTGGGCGGCCAGGGTCGGATCGTCGAGGTCGGCGGTGAAGCGCCGCATGTCCAGGCCGAGCTTCTGGGCGTAGCCGAGCAGATCCTCGTGGGACAGGGCCCTCTGGTTGGCCCAGAGGAGATCGTAGTAGGCCCAGAACTTGCCCTGCTTGTGCGCCGCCATCGAGGCGATCGCGGCGGGGCGGGCGTCCTTGTGGAAGGCCAGCGGGTTGTGCTTGAAGACGAGCTGGATTTTGCCTTTGTATTTTGCCTCCACGGCCTCGAGGGTCGGCGCGAGGCGGCTGCAGAAGGGGCACTGGAAGTCGCTAAAGACGACGACGGTGATGGGCGCGCCGGCGGGGCCTCGGGCGGGGCTGGCGCCGACGGGGACCTCGTAGACGGTGGTGTCGGCCTCGACGCGGGCGGCCTCAGGGGCCTTGAACTCGGCCACGGCGCCCTTCATCAGCGCGTTGTAGAGCTTGTCGCCCTTGAGGCCCTTCTTCGTCAGCGGCGCGGCGCGCTCGATGGCGGCGTCGACGGCCTCCTTGAAGCGCTCGATGGGCTGGGAGCCGCTGAGCCGGACCCCGTTGATGAAGAAGTGGGGCGTGCCGCGCGCGCCGACCTTGGCCGCCAGCGCCTTGTCCTCGTCGATGGCCTTGCGGTGCTTGCCCTTGTCCAGCGAGGCCTTGAAGCGCTTGAGATCCAGGCCGAGCTTCTCGGCGTAGCCCTCCAGGTCGGCCCGCGACAGGGCCTGCTGGTTTTCGAAGAGCGTGTCGTGCATCTGCCAGAACTTGCCCTGCTCGCCGGCCGCCATGGCGGCCTGCGCGGCCAGGTCGGCGTCCTTGTGGAAGTCCAGCGGCAGGTGCTTGTAGACGAGGCGGATCTTGCCCTCGTAGTCGAGCATCAGCTGCCGGAGCGTCGCCTGGACGCGGTTGCAGAAGGGGCACTGGTAGTCGGCGAAGAGCACCACGGTGACGATCGCGTCCTTGCTGCCCAGCGTCGGGCTCTTGCCCACGGGCACGAGGTAGACCGCGCCGTCCTCTGAGGGCGGCCTGGCCTGGACGGCGGGGCGCGGCTCCTCCGCCTTGTAGTTGGCCTTGACCCGCGCGGCGTATCCGCCGGCCTTGGCCTCCTTGAGCTCGGCGTCGATGATCGCCTGGAAGGCCGCGAAGGGCTGGGCGCCGACGTGGCGGATGCCGTTGATGAAGAAGGTCGGGGTGCCGTTGGCGCCGACCTTGTCCGCCAGCGCCTGATCCTCCTCGATCACTTTTGCGAACTTGCCGCTGTCGAGCGCCGCCGAGAAGCGGCCCATGTCCAGGCCGAGCTTCTGGGCGTAGCCGATCAGATCCTCTCGCTCCAGCGCGCGCTGGTTGGCCCACAAAAGATCGTAGTACTCCCAGAACTTGCCCTGCTCGCCGGCGGCCATCGAGGCCTGCGCGGCCGGGCCCGCGTCCTTGTGGAAGGGCAGCGGCTGGTGCTTGAAGACGACCCTGACCTTGCCCTTGTAGGCCGCCATGATCTCCTCGATGATCGGGGCCGCGCGCCCGCAGAAGGGGCACTGGAACTCGCTGAACATCACGATCGTCACGGGGGCGTCCGCTGGCCCGCGCGCGGGGCTCGCCCCGACCGGGAGGATGTCCGAGTCGCCCTTGACCAGCCGCGCGGCGGGATCGGGCGCCTGCCCGGCCTTCTGCTGCTCGCCCTGCCCCCAGGCCGACGACGCGACCAGCGCCAGCATCGCCCAGGTCATGATTATTGTTGCAAAAATTGGCCTTCGCTTCGCGGTCATCATCATCTCCATTGCCTCTCGATCATTCATGCTCAAGGCTTCGCGCATCCAGTTAGAGACCATCAATGACTGCCCGCAACTCCCCTATGATGTCAAGCCGCCCCGATCCTATGCCCACGACCTTGAAAGCCGCCGCGCTTCGGGCCATGCTCAAGGCGAGTCGATCCGAAGCGCGGTGACCGCCCAGGAGCTGGTTGATGCCGATCATCCCGATGAGCTCGACCGGAGGGCCTGGATCCTCCGCCCGATCCGCCGGCCGTGGCCTCGGCTGCGCGCTGGTCGGCTGCTGCGCGCTCTTGCTGCTGGTCGCCTCGGGCGTCGGCGTCGCCGCGTGGCTCCTGCGCGCCCCGGCCCCCCTCGGCCCGCCGCCGGCCGAGGTCATCGAGTACGACCCCGTCAAGGACAGCCCCACCGGCCCCAGCCGCGTCAAGCCCTCCGGCCGCAGCGCCCGCACCCTGAAGACCCCCGGCGGCGTCGTCCGCCTCGACGCCGCCGAGATCACCCTGGCCGCCGACGTCAGCTACCCCAGCCGCCCCAAGGTCTGCCGCGGCAACGCCCACCTGACCGATCTGGTCAAGGGCCTGGCCTTCGACATCGACCGCGAGATGCGCGCCTCGACCCCCCTCTCCATCAAGGAGGAGCGCCGCCTCGGCGACCAGCTCGCCGAGGAGATCGCCGGGCACCCAAGGTTCCGCGGCAAGATCGACACCCGCGACACCCGCAAGTGGCGCGCCTACCTCGCCCGCGTCGCCCAGCCCATCCTGGCCGAGCTCAAGCGCCCCGACTTCGAATACCGCTTCCACGTCATCGACCTGCCCGAGGCCAACGCCTTCGCCATCCCCGGCGGCCACATCTACTTCTTCACCGGCATGCTCGACAACATAGGCGGCACCTGGCTGGCCAACGAGGCCCAGCTCGCCGCCATCCTCGCCCACGAGATCAGCCACGTCGACCTCGGCCACTGCGCCGCCGTCTTCCAGTACCTCAAGCGCCTCGGCGTCATCGACGACGACAAGAAGCTGCCCGCAGCCCTCGTCCTGACCCTGGCCCGCGGCCCCTTCAGCTCCAACCAGGAGGACGAGGCCGACATCAACGCCACCGACCTGATGGCCCTGGCCCAGTACGCCCCCTCCGAGTTCGTCAACCTCTGGATCGCCTGGGACGCCCTCCAGCCGGCCACCCCCGACGGCGACGACCTCCTGACCCGGGAGCTCGACAACCTCCTGCGCAGCCACTCGCCGCCCCGCGCCCGCGCCTGCAACGTCCTGCGCCGCACCCAGGAAATCATCCAGCAGACCCCCTTCGATCGCTTCACCGTCGGCCAGACCAACTTCGACCAGCGCACCCCCCGCACCCGCAAGCAATTCTAAACCCCCTCGCAAGGCACCCGAGCCCCCGACCTCAACCCCCACGCCCGGAGCGCCCATGACACCCCACCCGCTCGCCATCGCCGCCGACGACACCACCGAGGGCCGCGTCATCGTCATCGGCGCCGGCGTCATCGGGCTGTCGATCGCCTGGCGGCTGGCTCAGGCCGGCCGCCGCGTCGTCGTCCTGGAGCGCGACGCCGCGGGCTCCGGCGCCTCAGGCGCCGCCGCCGGCATGCTCGCCCCGCTGGCCGAGGTCGACTTCGTCGAGGACGCCCTCATCGACCTCAAGCGCGAGAGCCTGCGCCGATACCCCGCCTTCGTCGCCCAGCTCGAGGCCGCCTCCGGCCTCTCCCTCGACTACCGCACCGAGGGCACCCTGGCCGTCGCCATCGACCGCGACGACGCCGAGCGCCTACGACACCACTTCGACCACCAGCGCCGCCTCGACCTCCCCGTCCAGTGGCTCACCGGCGACCAGGCCCGCGCCCTCGAACCCTTTCTCTCACCCTCCATCCAGGCCGCCGTCTCCATCCCCTCCGACCACCAGATCGACAACCGGCGCCTCGCCCAAGCCCTCCACCTCGCCGCCGAGCGCGCCGGCGCCGTCGTCATCGAGGGCGCCCACGTCGACCACGTCCAGATCGACGGCGGCCGCGTCCGATCACTGAACGCGCGCGCCAGAGAGGCCCCGGATCAACCCCTGACGCTGCGCGCCGAGGCCCTCGTCGTCGCCGCCGGCTGCGGCTCCAGGGCCATCGCCGGCCTCGGCCCCCTGTCGCCCCCCGTGCGCCCCGTCAAGGGGCAGATGCTCTCGGTCCAGATGCCCGCCGAGCACGTCCTGACCCGCGTCGTCCGCGCCCCCGAGTGCTACCTCGTCCCCCGCTCCGACGGCCGCCTCCTCATCGGCGCCACCTCCGAGGAGCGCGGCTTCGACACGGCCGTCACCGCCGGCGGCCTCTTCGAACTGCTGCGCGGCGCCTACGAGACCCTCCCCGTCGTCGCCGAGCTCGACCTCGTCCAGACCTGGGCCGGCCTGCGACCCTGCTCCCTCGACAACGACCCCATCCTCGGCCACACCGGCGTCGAGGGCCTCCTGATGGCCACCGGCCACTACCGCAACGGCATACTGCTGACCCCCGTCACCGCCGACGCCGTCGCCGAGGCCCTCCTCACCCGCACCACCCCACCCCTGATCGCCCCCTTCTCCCCCGCGCGCTTCCTCTGAGGATCGACGGCCCGCCCGCCGACAGGGCGCTTCCAGCACTCCGCCCGATCTGCTATGACTTGGCCCGTCCACGACAACGGGCGACGCGCCCGCCGACCCCCCGGAGCCATGATCCAGATTGCCCTCAACGGCGCGACGGCGGAGATCCCGGCGAACACGACCCTGCTCGCCCTGCTGGCCCGACTCGACATCGACCCCGCCGTCGGCGGCATCGCCATCGCCGTCAACGCCGCCGTCGTCCCACGCAGCCAGTGGCAACACACCACCCTCCAGGCCCACGACGAGGTCGAGCTCGTCCGCGCCACCGCCGGCGGCTGACCCGCCACCCCCCTGACGCGGCCCCGACCACCACGGAGACCCCATGAACACCACCGCCGCGCCCTTCAAGCTCGCCGACAAGACCTTCGAGAGCCGCCTGCTCGTCGGCACCTCCCGATACCCCAACCTCCTGACGATGAAGAAGGCCCTGGAGGCCAGCGGCGCGCAGATCGTCACCGTCTCCATCCGACGCCTCGACCTCAAGGCCGGCGGCGGCGGCGTCCTCGACCTCATCGACCGCGACCGCTACACCCTCCGGCCCAACACCGCCGGCTGCTACACCGTCAAGGACGCCGTCCTGACCGCGCACCTCGCCCGTGAGGCCCTCGGCACCCCCTGGGTCAAGCTCGAAGTCCTCGGCGACGACCGCACCCTCTTCCCCGACGCCGTCATGCTCCTGGAGGCCGCCCGCATCCTCATCGACGAGGGCTTCACCGTCCTGCCCTACTGCACCGACGACCCCGTCCTGTGCCGCAAGCTCGAAGACCTCGGCTGCGCCGCCGACATGCCGCTCGGCGCACCCATCGGCAGCGGCATGGGCATCCGAAACCCCTACAACCTCCAGATCATCCGCGAGCTGGTCCAGATCCCCGTCATCGTCGACGCGGGCGGCGGCCCCGCCTCGGCCGCCGCCCTGGCCCGGGAGCTCGGCTGCGACGCCGTCCTGCTCAACACCGCCATCGCCGGCGCCCAGGACCCCGTCAAGATGGCCGCCGCCATGCGCGCCGGCGTCCTCGGCGGGCGCCTCGCCTTCGAAGCCGGCCGCATCCCCCGAAAGCTCTACGCCACCGCCTCCAGCCCCCTCGACGGCCTCGTCGGCACCCGCATCTCCCGACAAGGCCCCCAGAGCGACCCCTGACCCCCACTGCCCCCCGCGGCCCCTCCGCAACCCCGACCCCCAAAGGCCCCCAAGGCCTCAACCCGCACGGCGACCCCTCCAACCCGACCGCCACACCCAGACCGACCCCGAACGCCCACCCAGACCCCCGTCGCCCCCCATGAACCCCATCATCATCGCCATCACCGACCCCGCCCTGCCCTCCCCCCAGACCTGGCTCCAGGCCGCCCTCGATCTCATCTGCCGCCACCCCCTCCCCCCGCCCGCCCCTCCGCGACCCACCTGGATACACCTGCGCGCCCGCACCCTCACCCCCGACGACCGGCTCGCCGCCGCGCTCACACTGCGCGCCGCCTGCCGCGCCGCCCACCTCAAGCTCATGCTCAACGCCGACCTCGACCTCGCCCTGGCCGCCGACGCCGACGGCCTCCACCTCCCCGACGGCGCCCCAGCCCCCGATCGCGCCGCCCTCCCCCGACCCCTGATCCTCTCTCGCGCCTGTCACACCCCCCAGGCCCTCGCCGTCGCCCACCGCGAAGGCTTCGACCTCGCCACGCTCTCGCCCGTCTTCCCCCCCCGCTCCAAACAACCCACACACCCCGCCCTCGGCCTCGACGCCCTCGCCCGCGCCTGCGCCGCCTCCCCGATCCCCGTCATCGCGCTCGGCGGCCTCGACACCGAGCGCGCCGACGCCTGCCTCCAGGCCGGCGCCGCTGGCGTCGCCGCCATCGGCTGGTTCTTCGCCCCCTGAACCTGTTTCATGGAACATCAAGACCGCCGCGCCGACCCCGATGACGGACACGCCGACAGCATCGCCCCGAATGCATCGTGTTGAGATCATCACACTGAGAGCATCGTGCCGACAGCGATGTACGAGATCATCGCGACGACAGCATCGCGCTGAGATCATCGCGCCGAGATCATCGCGCCGAGATCATCGCGCGAGATCAGCGCCGGGCGGCCTGGATCAGCGCCAGATCGACGAGCACGAGCGCGGCCATGGCCTCGACCAGCGGGACGGCGCGCGGCACCACGCAGGGATCGTGGCGACCCGTCATCAGGATCTCGGCCGCCGCGCCGCGCCGATCGACCGTCGCCTGAGCGCGCGGGATCGTGGCGACCGGCTTGAAGGCCACCCGCATCGTAATCGGCATCCCGTTGGTGATCCCGCCCTGGATTCCCCCTGAGTGGTTGGTCCGGGTCCGCACCGCCGGCGGCCTCGACCCGACGGGGGCCTCTTCAGCGGCAGACTCCACGGGCTCGAAGAGGTCGTTGAGGGCGCTGCCGCGCGCCTCGGCCCCGGCGAAGCCCGCGCCAGACTCGAAGCCCTTGGCCGCCGGCAGCGAGAGCATCGCGCCGGCCAGCAGCGCCTCGGCCTTGCCAAAGACCGGCTCACCCCAGCCCGCCACGGCCCCGCGCACCACGCAGCCGACGACCCCGCCGATGGAGTCCCTGTCGGCCCTCACCTCCTGGATCAGCGCCTCCATCTGCGCCGCCACCTCCGGCACGGGGCAGCGCGTCGGGTGCGCCTCGACCAGCGCCCGCGTCACCGTGGCCGGGTCCACCTCCGCCCGCAGCGCCCCGACCTTCTCCACCCAGCCGACGATCTCCACCCCGAAGCGCTCGCCCAGGAGCTGCCGCGCCACGGCGCCGGCCGCCACCCGCGCCGCCGTCTCGCGCGCCGAAGCCCGACCGCCGCCGCGCCAGTCCCTCACCCCGAACTTGGCCTCGGTCGCGTAGTCGGCGTGGCTAGGCCGATAAATATCCTTCCATTTCAAATACTTGCTGGAGTCGACGTCCCGATTCCAGACGACGAGCTGGATCGGCGCCCCCGTCGTGAGGCCTTCGAAGACGCCCGAGAGGATCTCGACCTCGTCGTCCTCCTTGCGCGGCGTCACGAGCTTGGACTGGCCGGGCCGCCTGCGGCGCATGTCGGCCTGCATCGCCTCGACGTCCAGGCGCATCCCCGCCGGGCACCCGTCGATGGTGCAGCCGAGCGCCGGCCCGTGGGACTCGCCCCAGGTCGTGACCCGAAAGAGGTGACCCGTCGTCGAAAACACCGCCGACCTCCCTGTCCTCGGTCGCCGGGCCTGAGAGGCCGAAATCACCGAGGGCTCAGGCGTCGGCGTCGGTGGTTTGCCCTCAGGGGCCGGTCTTGATCACGCGGACGCTGCGGATGGCGTCGCTCGTGTCCGTGTAGGCGTTCGCCCTGGCGATCATCGCCTCGATGTGCCCGGCCTCCATCGGGCCGTCGAGGCCGCTGACGTCGTAGGCGATGCCGTAGGCGGGGAAGTCTCGGTGGGCGCTGGAGAGGTTGGAGAGGTGGGCGTCGAAGATGGCCTCGTCGATGGCCTTCTTGGTGCCGCGCATGTCGGAGTGGACGACGGCCAGGATGTAGGGGGGCAGCTCGCCTTCGGCCAGCCCGAGGGGCGCCTTGGGGCTCAGGACGCAGTCCCGGATGCGGCCGTGGTGGCTGAAGTTCCGGGTCGAGGTGGCCACATGGCGGGCGATCCGGGGCTGGGCCTCCTGGGTGGCCGCGCCGATGTGAGGGGTGCCGTAGATGCCCCGGATCTCGGCGTAGGGGTTGACCCACGCCTCGCCCTTGTGGTGGGGCTCGCGGGGGAAGACGTCGACGCAGGCGTACTCGATGGCCCCGGCCCGGACGGCGGCGATGAGGTCATCGGGCTCGTAGATGAAGCCGCGGGCGGCGTTGATGAAGATCCTGGGGCCGGGGCCGGCGGAGCGACCCAGCGCGGCCAGCACGGGGCCGGTCAGGACGTTCTGGTTCGAGATGCCGCTGTGGTCGGTGGCCGACAGGTGGACGCTGACGATGTGGGAGCGCTCGAAGAGCTCCTCCATCGACGGCGCCGGGCTCCAGCCCAGCACGCTCCCGACCTCCTGGGGCACCTCCCGGTTGTCGAAGAAGGTGATCTTCATGCCCAGCGCCTGGCCGAGCTGGGCGACCTGCTTGCCGATGTTGCCCAGCCCGACGACGCCCAGGGTCTTGCCCTGGACCTCGTAGCGGGCGGTGCCGGACTTGTCCCACTTGTTGTTGTCGGCGTCCTTCGTGGCCTCGAAGATGCGGCGGCTCAGGCAGATGATCTCGCCGATGACCATCTCGGCCACCGAGCGGCCGTTGGAGATGGGGTCGTTGACCACCATCACGCCGCCGCGCGCGCAGGCCTCCTTGTCCACCGAGTCGTCCCCGATGCAGCACAGCATCACGCCAAAGAGCGAGGGGGTGGCCTGGATGACGCGCTCGGTGATCTCGACCCGGCTGCGCTTGAAGATCAGGTGGGGCTCGAAGCGCTCAAGGATCTTGATGAGCGCGCCCTCCTCGGTCGGCGGGTCGTCGACGCGCTCGACCTCGAAGCCGTAGCCCTTGAGGAAGTCGTCGAGGCTGGGATCGGGGTTCTCCAGCACGAGCGCGCGGGTGAAGCGCCCGCGCAGGATGCGAGGTTCGGCGGTCTGGGTCGTCAAGGTGCTCTCTCCGCTGGCCTCGCTTGAACCGCGAGGCGCTCATCGGCCATCATGGGCGCCTGCCGCGCGACCCACTCCGGTCGGACAGGGCGCCCATCGGGTGTACTACCCAGGGGCGCTCGCGGCGTCAAGCCAGGCAAAGGGAGCCACCCATGGACCGATTGGCAGACACGCTCTTTCTCTCCGACGAGCACCGGATCTTCCGCCAGCAGGCGCGGCGCTTCGTTCAGGAGCGCCTCGCGCCCCACGTCGACGCCTGGGAGGCGCAAAAAGGCTTCCCGCGCGAGGTCTACCGCGAGATGGGGCGGGCGGGTCTGCTCGGCGTGAACTTCCCCGAGGAGGTCGGCGGCGCGGGAGGCGACCTGCTCTTCGGCGTGATCCTGGGCGAGGAGCTGGTGCGGTCGGGGTCGTCGGGTCTGGGGGCGAGCCTGGGGACGTTGGGGATCGCGGTGCCGCCGATCTTGAACGCGGGGACGGCGGCGCAGAAGGCCGCGTGGCTGCCCAGGATCATGTCGGGGGAGTGGATCTCGGCGCTGGCGGTCACGGAGCCGGGGGCGGGCTCGGACGTGGCCTCGATCAGCACCCGGGCGGTGCGCGACGGGGACGACTACATCGTCAACGGCGCCAAGACCTTCATCACGAGCGGGACGCGCGCGGACTTCATCACGACGGTGGTGCGCACTGGCGGCGAGGGCTTCGGGGGGATCTCGCTGCTGGGGATCGAGACGGACAGGCCGGGCTTTATGGTCTCGCGCAACCTGGAGAAGATGGGCTGGCACGCCTCGGACACGGCCGAGCTCTCCTTCACCGACGTGCGGGTGCCGGCCTCCAACCTCATCGGCCCGGAGAACGGCGGCTTCGGGGTCTTGATGCTCAACTTCGCCACCGAGCGCCTGCTGCTGGCCACCACCGCCGTCGAGATGGCGCAGATGGCCTACGAGGAGTCGCTGCGCTACACCCGCGAGCGGCAGGCCTTCGGGCGCCCCATTGCCGGCTTCCAGGTCACGCGCCACAAGCTGGCCGAGATGATCACGGGGATCGACGTCTGCCGCACCTACAACTACGCGCTGGCCACCCGCGTCATCGCCGGCGACCGGCCCATCAAGGAGATCGCCATCGCCAAGAACGCCTCGACCGACATGGCCTGCCGCGTCATCGATCAGGCCGTCCAGCTCCACGGCGGCTTCGGCTACATGCGCGAGTTCCTCGTCGAGCGCCTCTACCGGGACATCCGCCTCTACCCCATCGGCGGCGGCACCCGCGAGGTCATGAACGAGATCATCTCCAAGACCATCATTTAATAACTACATCAACAACTTACCGGCTATCCATCCGGCGGCTTTCGATTTTGTGCCGTGTTTGTGCCACGAACCTGTGGCCTCAGTCACCCTCGCCCAAGGCCCTCCCCTCATGCGACTCAGGGGTCCAGTCGAGCAGGGCGACGGCTTCTTGCAAGGTTGAGGGCGCCAGGTGGGCGTAAATCTCCGTCGTCGTGATCGAGGCGTGACCGAGCAGTTCGGCGACGATCTTGAGGCTCACCCCACGTCGGACGAGGTGCGATGCGAAGGTGTGCCGCATGTCGTGGGCTCTGATGGCTCGCAGTCCAGCGGCCTTGGCGACCGCCTCCATTGCGCCGCTGATCCGTCTGTGGGAGAGCGCGCCTCCGTCTGGCTGGCAGAAGACGAGTTCGCCCTTGAGGTGGCGCGCCTCCTTGAGGGTGTCATGGACGCTGATCGTCATGGGGACCGCGCGAAGCCGCCCGCCCTTGGTGGTCTCGCCCATCATCAGAGTCTCGACCTTGATCATGGTGCGCCTGACGAGGATCTTGCGTGCTGTCAGATCGACGTCCCCCCAGCGGAGCGCCAGCAGCTCACCGGGCCTGAGCCCTGTCCCGAAGCCAACGATGAAGAGAGAGAGCCATGCGGGCCGCACCCTGGAGGCGACATCGAGGAAGATCAATACCTCCTGAGGCGTGTACCAGTCCCACGGCGGCGGCCCCTTTCGCTTGATGGGCTTGACGCCCGCGACGGGGTTTCCGACCAGCCACCCCCCCTCCACACCTGTCTTGAGGATCTGATGGAGCACCATCACGGCGCTGTTGACCGTCGAGGCGCTCAGGCCGCGCTCGATGAGGGCGGACTGAAGATCGCGCACGGCCATCGTGTTGATGGAGCGGGCGTCCTCGTGGCCGAAGGTCGGGATCAGGTACAGCTTGACGGTCTTCTGGTATCGGTAGGCTGTCCCTGGAGACCAGTGGATCTTGCCCTGATCATGCCAGCGCCGGGCCAGACCCGAGAAGGGACAGGGGGCCGTGGCGGGCGAGGGGGCAGCAGGCTCAATGGTGAGGCCAGCGCGCTCCAACAGCACTCCCTGCTCAAGCTGGCGCCGAAGCTCTTCGGCCCTTCGACGCGCTTCCCGCTCGGAGGTCTCCGAGGAGAGCTTGAGGCTGGTGCGGTGTCGCTGGCGCGAGCCGTCGCCGGCCTCAAAGGTGAAGTCCGCGTGCCAGTGCCCGCCCCGCTTGAAGATGCGCATCCTACCACTCCGCAGGCGCGAGCCCTGGCCCCTTCCTCACAAGCGGGGTCGCTCGGCGCTTGGGCGCGGGCGCCTCGAAGTGTTTTGCAATCCAGCGCTCCAGCTCGGCCTTCTGGAACCTGTAGCGCCCCGCGACCATCGCACCGGGCATCTTGCCCGTCTTGACCATGTGCTGCACTGTCCGAAGCGGAATCCCGGTCACCTCGGATACCTGCGCCGCCGTCATGAGCTTCATCGTCCACCTCTTTTGGGGTCTCTTTGACCGATCGGTCGATCTGACCGGTCATGCGTCCCGCAAGCGCCCGTTTACGGGACGGCCCTCTTCCTCGGCCCGAACTCCATCCCTTCGAGACCGTCACAGATTGTAACGTGGCTCTCCCTGGCGATGACTGCCCCCTCGGTGCCCATAGGCACCTTCGGCCCTCGGACGATCTTGCCTTTGTCGGTGATGACCGTCCGGTCCCCCTGCTCCCTGCGCCAGCCGTCTCGCGGGAGGATGACGAGCTTGACGAGGCCTACCGTGAGGTACTCCCCGTTGGGGTGCCTGACCATCTCGACGGACCGACCGCAGTGGGGGCACCTACTCTCCATCGGCGTGCGCCTCCGCTCGCGACACGACGTGGGCGCCCGACAGCGCCAGCTCGACGAGACGCGCCAAAGCCTCGCGCCCCTCCCGCGACGGGATGCGCTGGCCCCGCTCGATGGCCTGAAGGGTCGATGGCTCGACCCCCATCTTTGCTGCGGCCTGCTCCAGCGAGAGGCCCGCCTGCGTCCGCACCGCGCGCGAGAGATGCCCGATGAGGGCCGCTGTATCCGTCAGCGCCTTTTCGGTCCTGTCGGCCATGTCTCGGATGGCTTCGATGGGGTCTGCGATCTCGTCAGGGAGGCATCGCGAAGGGCGGCGCGATCCCTGCCACCTATACCCGTCGCGGCTGGCGGGCCAGGTGCCGCCCAACTCGACCCACCCCATCGGCGCCTTGCAGGAGGGGCAAAACACCTCGGGGAAGGGGTCGAGGTCGCCGTCGATGTCGAGGCAGACCTCGAAGATCGTCGACTTGCCCAGCGCGGGGCAGCAGCACTCAAAGGCCAACCACGTCGCCCCTTCGTCCTTGCCGCTGAGGTGCTCGGCGATTGTGTTATCGATCTCATCGCTCATCGTTGCCCTCCCTTGATGCGGGCGATGGCACCCCATGGGCGGCAACGTTGCCGCCCTGGGGTGTGGCGCCCTACCCCTCGGCGCCGCCCTTGCCCTTCTTGATCCTGCGCTCTTCGAGCTTGATCGCCTTCGTGGCGACGCGCTCCAGGCGGGAGAACATGCTGTCCACGAGGGTGATCCCTCGCTCTTCGGAGCGCTCGGCCATGTCGAAGGCCCGCAAGACCACGCGCTCAAGCGACGTGGTGGGCTCGGGGTCTGGGGGATTCACGATCTGGGCTTCGTCTTCATCGTTCATCGGCCTTCTCCTGTTGTTGTGCGCCCTGGGGCGCGGTTGATGAGGGGGTGCTACATCCCCTCCCCGGTTGTCAGGCACAGCGTCCTGGATCGCGCGATGAAGAGGATGGCTGCAATCGCCACTGCGCTGCCGTCGAGCGCCCTCGTCCACTCCGCGAGCGCCAGGCCGGGCTCCCTTGCCTCAAGGGCCTGCGCCGCACTCCACCAGTGCTGGGCCAGCTCCGCGAGGGCGCGGTGCTCGCACCGGGACTGCCCGCAACCGCACCGGCCCGCCTTGCCCTGAGAGATGTCGACGCCGGGGAGCAGTTCATCGCCGGGCGACAGCGCCACGACGACGCTCGACCACTCGGGGTCCAGCGGCACGGCGGGCGCCAGGGCGCGCAGATCGTGGTGCGTGCCGATGATCCCGAAGTACATCTTCCTGCCGTCATCGGGGCTCATGGCGCCGCGCCTTCTGGGTGCGACCCTCCATCCTTCATGTCTTCCATGTCTAGCCGTCGATGGGCTTGAAGCTCTCGCCCAAACTCTTCGAGGTTGGAACCGAGGGCATCGAGCACCGCGACGAGTTGATCGACGCGGGGAGAGGTGTCGCCCCTCTCCCACAGCGACACCGCCGCCTGTGTCAACCCAGCTGCCTGCGCCACCTCTCTCTGGCTGACGGATCGCGCGGTGCGCAGCCCCCGCAGCGCGGAGCCCGTGTGGGCCTTGATGTTGTTCACGCTCCTCTCCCCTGGCTGCCCCGAAGGGCTTTAATGGCTTCAATGAGGAGAATAAGTCATACAAGCGGAGGGCGTCAAGGGCATATCGCTTGTGGCAGGGCTGAATCAGGTGCGCTGGTCGACGGAGAGGCGGTCGAGGGCGAGGCGATCGAAGAAGGCGATGGCCTGGGCTTGCGAGGTGAGCCGCTGCCCGCTGAAGGTCTTGAGCAGAGCTGTAGGTTCCAATAAGTCTGACGGGCTCAGTTCCGGAAACTCTGACGGGTAGAGGGTGACTCAGCAGGGTCCAGCAGTGCAAGCTCCGTGAACGCAACAATCACGGAGGATCAAGGATGCTCTCGATGTCAAAACGCTTT
>SYOX01000059.1 GCA_005804885.1 Pseudomonadota bacterium | reverse complement strand
GCCCAGCAATGACAGCGGCCTGACGCTGGCAGGACAGGCATGTTGGCGCTGGCATCGTCTCGTTCATACTCCTATCATGCTCGGGAACGCGGTTCGCCGCAACCCCTCGATCAAGTCATCAGAGCGTGGTGAACGCGTACAGGTCGATAAACGCATTCGTGGGTTCAGTGCAATTGCAACAGCAATTGCACTGGTATGTTTCGGTGCACCAGACGCATGGGGCAACTACAGAACGGCATTGCTTGTGTTCGCATTTGTAGCTATTGCGGTCACTTCTATCGCTAATGGGTGGGCTTCTGCTGTGCTTTATAGCGATGAATCGACTAAGCATGGCCGAATTGCTCAGATGTGTGTTGACGTACTTGGTGAGCTTTATTTTCTTCAGAGACAGGTCAATGCGTCAAAGACTAGCGAGGTTTATTCTCATCTCATAGTGACTCACCAGCGGATTATGGATCGAATCATAAGCATTAAATACCTTCAGGGTGCTGCCGACAAGGGTCTCCTTGATGAGTGTTTTAAACGAGTGTTGGACGAGGAGGGCTTGAAGGAAGAAGTCGAAAACGCACCTTCTCAAGCAACCCTCCCCATCGTGAGCCCGAGGGCACAGCAAGAAGAAGTGGCTCACGTATCTGCTCAGCACAAGTCAAGATCCTGAGCCTGATAACCCGACGGAGGCGATGATGCGGTGCTGGATGATCGTGGGGCTTGCAGCGACCCTGCTCATGGCCCCGGCGATGGCCCTGGCTCACTCCGGCGGCACTGACGCCAACGGCTGCCATGGGGGCTCTGTGCCCCGCCACTGTCACAGCCCGGGCGGTGGAAGCGGCGAGGCCAACCCCTTGCTCTTCATCGGGGTTTTCGGCGGCCTCTGCGCATTGAGCGCCCTGCTCCTGTGGATCGGCTTGCGCGACATGACGGCGAGTGCTCCCCCGAGGCCGCTCGGGAAGCCTGACGATCCGCCAAGGCGCGACGAGCGGTCACAGCCTCCACGGCCTGACCCCAGAGACCCGACGATGAGCCTTGACCTCGACAGCGATGGAGACGGGGTGTGGTTATTGATGAAGGGGAAGTGGTGATGCGGGCGGGATCAGGCTGCGTCGCCTATCGCTCTCCCCAAATCCCCTGAGCCTTGATCCTTTCCCGCGTCCATGGCAGATCCAAGGGGTGCGACCAAAAACCCAGAGTGCCTGAGATCGAGAGGCTGGTTGACTGGATTGACGAACGACCCCTCCAGCATGACCCCCGAACAGTCGGCCCTTGTAGTCAGACTGAGGGATCGGGAGCTCAACTCTTTCGGCACGGCTGCGATCTTCGAGAGACGCCTGAGCATCTACAAGAGCCGACTGCGCAACCTGAGCTTCGTTGGGCTCGTCCTGCCCTTGGCGCTCGGCGGGCTCGTCATCGCCGTGGGCGCTCAATGGGAGGGCTTGGATCTCATCATCGCGATCACAGGCATCCTGGCCGCAATCCAAGGTGTCGCGAACCTGTGGGCGCTGGCCGCCAGATGGGAAGACCGCCTGGCGTCGTCTCAGGAGGCGGCCACCGCTTCGGCCAGCCTTGAGTTGAGCTACGGGCGACTCAAGGAGTCGGCCATCGCAGGCCGCCTCGACGCCCAAAGCGCCGAACTGGCCCGGCTGGATCAGGCCTATGACGCCCAGGACGCGCTCGACAGGCGCCAGGAGATCGAAGATCCCGAGAGGCGCCTTGGGATGCGAAAGGCGCTGCGCCAGCTCAAGCGTCCATGCGGCGGGTGTGGGATCACCCCTGTGTCCATTGAGAACACCGACTGCCCGGTCTGCGGGCGCCTACCTTGGGAGTTTACATGGCTACGACGATGAACCACAGGGTCCTAAAGGTCCTCAACGGGTATATCAACCTCACGAGCGACGAGAAGGCGCAAGTGCGCCTGGAGATCGAGGAGATGGAGCGGCAGAGGGCAAAGGGCTTCACCATCCGCGAGGACTCCATCAGGAAGGGGCAGACGATCGCCCTGGGGCCGCTGTCGGGCGGTTGCCCCTGCTGTGGGAGATAGCGAGCGACCGGCGCCTGGCGACCCACAGGATCGCGTTGAAGCCCGAGAGGAACACCCAAAGCTCCGCCATCGGCTGCCCCATCGCGAAGCTCACCGCAGCCACCCAGGCCCACAGGACAGCCGCGAGCCCAAAGGCCATCCCCATATCTACGCCGACGAGTCCCTCGCGGGAGTTGGGCTTGTGGGCCTGGATGTCCATGATCTCCTCCGGGTCCCCTGTCGCTTCTCCATCTTGCAACTCAATTGCAGCATATGGATCGCACCCTCGGGTGTCGAGGACAACCCCTGCTGCGGATGATCATGGCACCAAGGGCCTGATCACGTCCAGAAGCCCTTGGAGGGCCTTGTTGACCTCGATGGTCATCTTGGCGAAGACATCCCCGAACTCGCCGAGCTGCAACATGGTCCTCTCGACGCCGTAGGTGGCCTCCAGGAGCCGCTTGTTGGCGTCGTGGACGGGGTCGTTTGAAGGCCTGTTGAGCCCCACCTCACGCAACGCTCCCAGCTCCAGATCCGCAAGGCGCGCCGAGTAGTCGAAGTTCTCGGCCGATGCGGTGAAGCCTCCTCCTGGGGGGTCGAGGCCGCGCGGCGCTCCTATGGCCTGCTGCGCCCCCTCCATGCTGAAGTGACCGGTGCCGCGCAGGGCCATCGCGGCCAGATCGTCGCCGAGCATCATCCTGAGGCCTGGGGTGACGTCCTCGGTCCGGGCGCCTTCGAGGTGCCGCAGCATCCCCTCCATGCTCGACTCGTGGGAGGCGGCCTGGGCAATCATCGCCATCTGAGCCAGCCCCTTGAAGGGAGAGGAGAGTATGGAGGCGGCGTCCTTCGGGATCTCGTCCTCGGCGATGGCGCCTCTGAGTGCCTCCATGCCCCTGAGCCCGCCTCTGGAGAGTCCCTGCGCTCGGGCAAGGAGGCTCCTGGTGTCCACCGACAGGCCCCGCTCGGCCATGTGCCCCGTGGCGAGGCTGATCCGGGTCAGCAGCTCCTCGACGCGAGCGCCGGTCATCCCCTGGCTCTGGGCGAAGCCGATGGCACGGGACAAGGAGGCGTCGTGACCGCTTCGAGCCCCGCCGCCGGCGCCGCCAAGCGCCAGGTAGCGCGCAAGGGCCGAGGGCGCCACGCCGCTGGCTGCGGCGCCGAAGAGCGTGCGCGTCAGGGCGCCGCTCTCAGCGCCGCGCCGCCCGACCTGGCGGTAGAAGTCGGCGGTCATCTGGGCGCTCTGCTCAGGGGCGAAGCCGTACTGGCCGCCGGTGTGCAACGCCGCCATGAAGCGCGCCCGGCCAGCGCCGGTGGACTCCATCAGGATCGAGCGGGGGAGCTCCAGGCCGGCCATCTGGCGCACGCGCCGCATGCGCACGTCCATGCCGGCTCCGACGGCGCGCATGGCCAGTCCAATCCCTCCGAGCCCGACGGAGGCCAGAGCGCCGAGGCCAAGCAGGCCGGTCGAGCCCGCCGCCTGTCCAGCCTGGAGGAGCCCATCGCCGAGGTGCTGGCCGGCCGCAGAGACGCCCTGCCCTGCCAGCCGCGCGCTGCCGCCGGGCGCGTGCGCCGTCGAGGCGTAGTGCGATCCCGCGACGCCAGCGGCGCCGACCCCGTACATCCCCGCGCGGAAGGCGAGGTTGAGGTAGGGCCTGTAGCCGCCGGGGCCAGCGGCGCCGCCCTCCGATCCGCCCTGATCGTGAGGTCTTCCCGTCGAGCCGGTGTTCCCCGCGCCTTGCGCCGCCTCGCGCGCCGACGGCGCCTTGATCTGGGAGAGGGGGCCGCTTCGGCCCAGGGCGTCGGAGATGGCCCGCGCGATGCGCTTTCCGGCGTCGTCAGCGCTGCGGCCGTCGATCTTGACGCCGCCCTCAGGTCCTCTCAGGGATCGCGTAGCCATGGGTCACCCCTCCTGCCGCTCGATGTAGGCCGCCAGCTCGTCCGGGGTGAGGTTGCGCAGCATCACCTCGCCGAAGGCCTTCTCGGGCAGCCCCAACAGGCCCCACTCCATCACGCCGGCCATCTCCAGCGCCGGGCGCGTGGGGTCACTGGCCCCCGCTTGAAGCGCCGGCAAGGCCCGCTGGAGCCACCCGAACCCTGGGGCGCGCCTCGCCCTGGCTGCCCTCTGGAGGGTCTGCGCGAAAGTAGAGGCGGTCGTGCCGCTCCACCTCCTCGTAGAGGGCAAAGAGCAGCGCGTCGTCCTGGCCGCACCAGACGGCGACCCACTCGGGGGGCTCGATGAGCCGTAGCGACAGGTTGGCCAGCGCCCAGAAGCGCCCCTGGCTTCCGGTCGGCAGCGCCTCCCAGGGGCCCGCGGCGAGCATGGCGGCCCCGCGCGAGATCCGGGCGCGGGCGTCGGCGTCGGCGATCCTCGACGTGAGGCTGGCGCGGTGGGTCTGTCCACCCGGGGCGTCGTACTCGACGCTGAAGGTGTGCTCCCGGCCAGCGAGCGGGGGTGCGGGCTTCGGGACGCTGGTGGATCCCTCGCGGATGATGTCGAACTGGTTGGGCATGGGGTCACCCCTCCGAATCGGTGACGCGGATGGCCTGGAAGGTGGCGTTGAGCGTCATGACGCTGCGGGCCTCGACTCGCCATGTCTGGCGCTCGAAGACGACGCCGTCGAGCTGGTAGATGATGTCACCGGTGACGCGGTCGACGACCTGGGCGGTCATCGGCGGGAAGACGAGGGCTTCGAGCGTGCCGCCGCGCGGCAGAAGCCCCAGCTTGCGGATCGTGGCCTCGTTGAGCACGACCACGTCGGCCTCCATCACGACGGTGCGGCCGACGGGCACGATCTCGCGGCTGTAGATCTCGCCGAGGGTGTCGATGCGCATCAGGCCCTGGTCCTCGGTGACCCGCAGGCCGGTGGCGAAGCCGACCTCCTTGGTGCCGTCGAAGAAGAGCTTGACGCGAGCGCCTGGGATCGCGGCCATGAGGGTTCTCCTGGTGTCAGGCGCTGATGCGCACCACGTTCTCGATGATGTGGATGAAGTTGGTCGGCTCGATGGGGGCGGCCTCGTACTCGATGCGCCAGCCGTCGCCCGTGTCCGTGATCTGGAGCGCGCGCCAGGCCTTGATGAAGCCCTGCTCGACCTGCTTGTCCAGGCGCGTGCGCGACAGGCTCTTGAGGATGCCCAGGTCACCCCGCCGGATGGGGTTGCCGATCTGCGACAGGAGCGCCGCGCGCAGATCCCGCTTGCTCGTCAGCCCGCTCTCCCACGTCGAGACCTCGGACAGCGCCGGGTTGTCGTCGGCCAGCCACGAGGTCACCGAGCGCGCCACCCGAAGGCCCCCGATCGGGTCCGGCTCGATGGCCACGACGCCGCGCCGAATGGCGTCCTCGCTGTCGCGCTTGATGTCCCAGCTCTGGGACGTCTCGAGCACGTCGAGGCGCTTGTGCGTCAGCGGGGTGCCGACGGGCGTGCCCGCCTGGGCGCCCGCGCACATCATGGCCAGCCGCTTCGGCTCGATCCACACGGCCCTCCCTCGGGCGTCGACGACGCGCGCCCGCTGGCCGACCACGGCCAGGTAGGGCGAGTTGAGCAGCGCCGTGTACTGGCTCTGGAGCTCCGCGAGCGTCTTGCCCGCCGGGGCGCCGAACCAGCCCTGGCGCTCGTAGCCGGTCGTCGTGGTCCTCTTGCAGTGCGCGACGAGCTCCTGGGCGTGGGAGAGGCTGTCGCTGTCGAGCGCGACGATCTGGATGTCGTCGGCCTCGATGGCTTCGAGCGCCTCCTGCCAGTCGGTCAGGTCGTCCGCGCCGACGGTGCCGCCGAGCAGCGCCCCGGTGGGGCTGCCGGCGACGACGGGCGGCCGATCGCCGAGGGCCGAGCGCTCGACCGTCACGAATCGGCTGCCGCTGAGGCCCTCGCAGAAGGCCCACAGGTCGGCGCGGATCGTGGCGGCGCTGCCGACGCCGAGCACGTCGGCGAAGCTCGCCCGGTCGGCGCCGCCCGCGCCGTGGCTCGCGTCGGCGTCGAAGGTCGCCGGGATGGTGCCGATCCTCGGGTGGAGAGGCTCGGCGTGGTAGTTCTTGTCGGCGTTCTGGTCGATGGACGCCACGAGCTGTCCCAGAGACTCGAAGTCCTGCGCGTCGATGGCGAAGGCCGCGCCGAAGACTGTCACGACCCCGTTGTAGTCCACGTCTGCCGTCTGGAGCCGGATGGAGTCGATGCGGCTCCACTTGACCGCGCCGTCGTGCCGGGTCTCGGCCCCTGAGCCGAAGTCCTCGGTGCCCGCCGGGGCGGTGAAGACCTCGCTGGCGCCCTGCCCCTCGTCGTCGAGCCCGGTCAGGGTGACGACGACGTCGTTGTCCGAGGGGCCGGCGGCACCGTCCAAGAGCGCCACGCCGGCCACCTGCGCGCCGCCGAGCGCGTCGGTCAGGCCGCTGGTCTGGTCCTGGGCGCCCCCGCCAGCGGCGAAGGCGTTGTCGATCTCCCAGTCCCACCGCCAGGTCTGCGGGCCGACCTCCAGGGAGGTCCGGTCAAGGTCCGCGCCGTCGTAGTAGAGGCGCGCCACGGCGCCGCTGCCGAGTCCGACGAAGTCCTCCGTCTCGCCCTGGAAGCTGACGGCGACGTCGCGCAGCGTGGCGTCCTGGGCGTTGTTGGCCATCGACCAGAAGACCCGGCCTCCGACGGGCCCCC
Source organism: Pseudomonadota bacterium (assembly GCA_005804885.1). GTDB lineage: Bacteria > Myxococcota_A > Bradymonadia > Bradymonadales > SYOX01. The sequence continues at coordinate 19,284 of SYOX01000059.1, read as the reverse complement.
ACAGGCGGCTCTTGACGACGACGGCTGCGGCCGGCTGCGCGTCGACGAGGGTGAGCTGGGCCTGGGTGGTGGGCTCGACGCCGACGAGGGTGACGCTGGAGGCCCCGGCGGGGATGCGGGCGTCGGTCGAGGGCGAGAAGAGCAGCCGGGCGAGCGTCTTGAGGTCGAGGTTGTCGAAGAACTCCCGGGCGGCGCGCGGCGACAGGAAGCGATGGGGCGTGGCCGCCTTGAGGAAGGAGAAGCGGCCGACCACGGCGACGTTGCCCAGGCTGACGCCGCGCTCCCCGAGCGCCTCGGCGTTGATCTCGGAGTAGATGCCGGGCTTGTGGCGCCGAGCGCCGCCGATGATGATCGACGAGGGCATGGAGGCCTCCTATTTGAGCGTCACGCCGCCTGGGACACCCTCGGGGTCGAGGGTGCGCCTGGGGGGGCGCGGGTCGGTGGGGTTGATGGGGGCCGGCTGCGCGTCGCCGGGCTCGGCCTTGGTCAGGACGTCGTCGCCGAGGACGAACCACCACTCGGAGGCTTGCTCGATGGCCACCTCGGGGATCTCGATGAGCTGGCGCGCGCTCCAGTGCTGGGTCCTGGTCCACAGGCCCCGGCCGCCCTCGCCCTGGAAGTCCGGCGCAGGCTCCAGCGGCCCTGCGCCGTCGAACTCGATGTCGAGCCGCCCGGTCTTCATCAGGCCTTCCTGGCTGGCCAGGAGGGCGGCCTTGACCGCGATGTCGAGGGCGCGGACGATCTGGGGGTCGTCGGCGAAGACCGCGACGGAGACCTCCTGGATCGTCTCCAGACCCCAGATCCTGCGGCCAGACTTCCTGTTGATCAGATCGGCGAGCGGCGTCTGGCCGGCCCGCTCGTCGCCCAGGCCAACGACGACGAAGGGCACATGGGGCACGCCGCGCGGCGTGCGGGTCAGGATCTCCGGAGGGCTCGCCTGGAGGCGGTCGAACCACGCATCGACCCCCTCGGAGGGCAGCGGCTCGAAGAGGCTGCGGAAGTTGTCCCGATCAGCCCCGTAGGCCTTCCATCCGGCGCGGATGGCCGCGTGCATGTGGAGGTCGCAGATCACAGGTCGCTCGCCAGGTGCTCCAGCCTCGCCCGGACCTGCACCAGCATGGGCGTGGCGGCAGGCTCGGGGCGCTTGGCGCCGTCGAAGGTGTCTCGGACGGCGTGAGGGTCGTCCATGACGACGTATCGGGGGTGGGCGTAGTAGGAGATCGTGTAGCGGTCTCCTTCGGCGGGAGCGGACCCTTGGCCCTGCCCGATCGTCCAGTCGATCCGGCCCTCCTCGGTGATCTCAAAGTCGACCCCGGCGGTCATTTCGCCCTCGACGACGATCTGCCCGTCGGGCGCCGCCTTGTGGCAGTAGAGCACGCCCACGGAGGCGGGTCCGCTGGCGAGCTCCAGCGCCCGGAGCGCGACGGGGTAGCGGGCCTCGTCGAGGGCGCCTGCGCCGCGGGCGACGATCTCCCGGTGGATCATCACCGAGTCCTGGAGGGTGTAGCGATCCCGCCAGGAAGGGAGGTGCTCGGGCTGGAGGCTGAAGAAGACCTGACCGCGGGCCAGCTCCCCCGAGAAGTGCTGCGCGTCCTGCTCCCGCGCCGCCCCCGTGACGATGGCCTTGATGCTCTGGGGGCTGTGGTAGAACGTGCCGGTTCCCCGGCACAGCGGGCAGTCGGTGCGCGACTCGGGGCTCTGGGGCGCGTCGTCAGCGAGCAGGTCCGCGATCGGCGGCCCGATGAGTTCGCTCGGGGACTGCTGGCATGGGCACAGCGCCGCCATCTCCCACAGGACCCGCAGGCCCTTGCTCTCGATCAGCACCCGAAAGTGCTTCATCGCGAAGTCCGCCCTGGGGCGCACCTTCGCGGGCGGCGCGACGGGCAGCAAGGGGGCCATCAGAAGACCCCCAGGTTGATGGGCGAGAAGGTGCTCTTGAGGGCGGGCATCGAGAGCTTGAGTTCGCGCTCGAACTGCCTCACCCGCGCGCCGTAGCCCGCGTTCGTGGCGCTGGACGTGGTCCCGATGGACTGGCTCAGGCCGTCGACCCCGAGCGACATGCTCGCGATCCCAGCGCCCAGGATCAGGTCGCCGGCCACGTCCAGCGGCAACATCGCGGCCATGAGGCCCAGGGCGTGGAGGATGTCCGAGGGCACCGCCGTGGCGTACCAGTCAAGCGTGTGCGCTCCGGCGGGGACGCCGGTGAGCTGCACCTTGAAGCCCTCCGAGGAGCGCTCGGTGAGCTTGATCACGACGCCAGCGGCGGCCTCCTCCGTGGCGTCTTCGATGACCGAGGCGATCAGGCGGTAGCGCCCCGAGGGGAAGGCGCGCCCAAAGGCGACCTCCACGGGGCCATCGGCGACGCCCTCGACCACCCCCTCCTCCTGGGCGAAGCCCGCCGTGTAATCGAAGGAGAAGAAGCCCGGCAGGTAGCCCTCGGGGCGGAAGGTCGAGCCCAGGACGACAGGGACCCCGTTTGTGAAGTAGGAGGAGCCGATGGAGGCGCCGTCGGGGACGAGCTGCACCTTGCCGTGGACGTGATCGTCGAGGTGGATCCACGACAGCGGCATGTTCTCGGTGGGGATGGGCCGCTTGCCGTACTGGAGGCGCCACGCGTCCACGCCCCAGACGGGGCGCTCGTTGAGGTGGCAGTTCCACCACCCGCCTCGGTTGATCTCGTGGCCGTCGTGGCGCTCGCCCTTGAGCGCGATGGGGTCGAAGGTCAGCGCCAGCTCACGCTCAAGAGTGCGCGCGGCGCCTGCGAGGGCCTGCTCGAAGAGCGCGTCGGGCAGGGGGTCGCCGTCGTCGTCGGTCAGGTCCACGCCCGCGAGGAACGTGGACTTGAGCCACGCGGTGGTGATCTCGCGGAAGATGGACGCGGCCATACGCTCTCCGAGGCCCGGCGGGTCTATCAGGTCGGCACCAGGCTGAAGTCGACCGTCGCCCAGCGCACCGCGCCGCTGGTCAGGCTGGTGACGCGCAGGCGGCACGCGGTGTCGGCCGGGGCGGTGTCGACGCAGGCGAGCGTGGCCAGCCCCGCGCTCGTGGTGCGAAAGAGCACCCGTGCGGTGCCGTCGCCGGCCAGCGGCGTGCCGACGGCGACGGAGATGTTGAAGCCGGCGTCGTTGGGGGCCATGTCCTCATCGAAGAGCTCGGCGAGGAACTCCTCGGCGGCCTGGAGCGGCACGCCGCGGGATGTGGCCTGGACGCCCACGTCGATCTGATCGGCGGGCGCCTCGGCGTTGACGGTCAGCGCCGCGAAGGGGCTCTCGATGCTGTCCACGTCGTCGCGAAGGACGCGCAGGCGATCGATGGCCTCAGAAGCGCTCAGGGCATGATCGGCCGCCTGGAGGGCGAGGGAGAAGTCCTCGGTGAGGTTGTCTCGGGTGTCAGCCATCGTCGGTCACTCCTTGGGGGGCGCTTCGGCCTTTGCCTCGGCGGGCTCGGGCAGGGGCAGGGGGCCTTGTTCGGGCGCGGGGTCGGGCTTCGGCGCGCTCCTCGGCGCGCCCTCACCCTTGATCGCGCCCGAAGGCTTCGGCTCGACGTCGGCCAGGAGCGGCTTCTTGGCCGATGGCTCCCCGGTCGCCTCGGGCTTGCCCTGGGGGGGCTTGTTGGCCTTGTCCTTGGCGGACTTGCGCCGCTTGCGGGCCGGCTTGGGCTCGGGTTGGTCCTTCGGGTTGTCCTGAAGGGGCTTGTCGGCGCGCGGGCCGCCCGAGGGTTGGACGAAGCCTCTGGTGAAGGCGAGGGATCTGGCCTGCTCCGGGGTGGGCTGAGGGTCGAGGACCCCGTCAGGACCCACCCGGAAGCGGCCCGCGCGGCAGATGACCGTGCGCGGGCCGGGCTTGCTGTGCTTCCAGGTCATGGTCACACCCCACAGTTGCGGAAGACCCACATCTGGGAGGGGGTCTTGATGACGGGGGAGCCGAAGAGCATCAGGAGGAAGGGCATCGTGGTCACGAGCGAGTGCAGCGGCCTGCGCACGAAGTCCAGCAGCTTGATGAAGGCCATCTTGCTCGGGTCGTGGGAGACGATGGCGCAGTTGCGGCCGTTGTAGACCTTGTTGTTGAGGTCGACGTAGCGGGTGCCGCCGCTGGTGCCGTCGGTGTTGACGGCGATCTCGTCCAGGAGCTTGAAGGTGCCGACGGCGCCGTTCTTGGCGGTGCGGTAGACCCGGTAGTAGCGGATCGGGTTCGAGCCGCCCTGCGCCGCGAGGTCGTCCAGCTCGATGGCCACCCTGTCGCCCGCGCCCAGGGTGATGTCGCCGGGCTGGGCGGGGATGACCAGCGGGTCGGAGTAGCCCTTCTCGCCGACGGCGATCACCGCGTAGATGTAGTCGCCGGCGTCGGCGGCCTCGAACTTCGAGGCCCCGTCGGCGGCCACCTCGGGCGCCCCGGCGTTGAAGGCCGCGTCGAAGACGGGCTTGGCAGGCTGGGGGTCGCCGAAGCCCGACGCGGGCATGTCGTAGGCCGCAAAGAGGAAGGGCGCGCAGACGATCGGCACCTCCCCGTAGGGGCTCATGATGCACAGCCGGTTGTTGCCGAAGGTGATCTTCGAGCCCTCGACGCGGGTCTGGTCGTGGCGGCCGAAGGCGACGGCCTGCTGGATGAGGTCCGAGTGCAGCTGGCTGTCGGCGTAGATCGTGTCCGGGTAGCCGAAGCGGGGCGGCCCGCCGAGGCCGCCGACGGCCTGGTTGAGGTCCTCGATCGTCAGCCGCCCGCCGCCCTTGTCGGTGACGTTGCCGGCGCCCTCGATCTGCTTGAGGATGCCGTCGAAGCCCAGATCCGGCCGCAGCGACTCGTTGCCGTGGAAGAGCTGGTGCTCGACCTTGCGCATCAGGGACAGGGTGCCGTTCTCGGTCTCCTGGGCCAGCGCCGTGGGGTTGGAGCCCAGGATGCCGACCATGTTGGCCACGTCGGTCAGCTCGCGCCGCTCGGCCATGTAGCGGATCTTGACGAAGCGGCGGTCGTGCTTGCCCGTCGTGGTCGTCCCCCCGCCGCCCTCGCCGATGAAGGGGTCAAGGTCCTGGCCGTGCTCCTGGGTCACGACGTACTCGTGCACGGTCTGGATGGCGGCCTGCTTGGAGAGCGCCTTCCAGAGGATGATCTCCTTCATCGTGTGGGTGGCCGTGGCCAGCGCCCCCTCGATGGACTGGGGGACCAGCGGCGAGAGCGAGGCTCCGCCCGTCGGCGAGGCGGGGGTCTGGTAGCCCACCTCGGCGGCCTTGCGCAGGGCGTTGTTGAGCTGGATCAGGTCGCCGATGGCGATCTGCCCGCCGCCGGTCAGGCCGTTGAGCTGGTTGTGCAGGTTCATGTCGTACATCTTCAGGCTCCTTGGCTGGCGCGCTGGACCGCGCGCCAGGGCGGGCAGGGGGTTGTTGGATCAGGCCAGGTTGTGCGCGCGGGCGATCTCCTGGGGGTTGGCGCCGGCTTCGAGCAGGTTGATGGCCTGGCCCAGCTCGTAGGCCCGCGCCGGGTTCTGCTCGGCGCCGAGCAGCCCCACGGCCTTGATAATGAGGTCGCGCCGGGTCAGCCCGGCGCCTCCGGCGGGCTGCTCGCCGGGGGCGGGGATGACGGCGATGTCCTCGACGCTCTTGCGGGGCATGGGGATGGACAGGCCCTTGGAGAGCGCCTCGAAGCGCTCGTCCAGCGCCTTCTCGAAGGTGTCCAGGCGGCGGCTCAGGCGCCCGACGCTCTTGAGCGTGGCGACGTGGGCCTTGACCAGCGTCTCCTGGCGATCGGTGACGTGGGCGATGATGGCGTCGCCGGCCTTGGCCAGCGCCTCGGACTTGTCCCTGGCCGCGCCCAGGTCGGCCTGGAGCGCCTTGACCAGCGCCTCGGCGCCCGTGGCCCTGCCCAGCGCCTCGATGAGCGCCTTGGACATCTCGTCCTCGTCCAGCTCGTCCTCCTCCTCGGGGTCCTCGTCGGGCACGCCGTCGGGGTCGCTGGCCTCGCCCTTGAGCAGGTCGCGCAGGCCCTTGAGGTTCTGCTTGATCTCGTCGGCGCTGGCGTCGGCGTTGACGTCGATGCCCTGGGCCTTGAGGATCTCCTCGGCCTTGTCGCGGGCGAGCCCGCCGGCCACGAGGGCGGTGATGAGGTTCTTCGGGTCCATGCGGCCTCCTTGCGGCCTCCTTGCGGGCCGTCCGGTCAGATCGTGCGGGCGCAAAGCCCCCACAGAGTGCGGGCGATCGCGTCGTCGTGTTGGGGTCCAAAGGTCTCCGAGCACATCCGCTTGAAGCGCTCGAAGGAGATCGTCTCGCTCGACAGAGTCTGGCTCTGGCTCGCGGGGATCAGCGGGGAGAGCGAGGCGCCGCCCGCAGCGGAGGCGGGGGTCTGGTAGCCGGCCTGCGCGGCGAGGCCCTTGAGCAGCTCGACGCGCGCCTCGGGGTTGATTGGGTGGGCGCAGATGGCGGTGTTGAGCACCTGCGCCTTGAGGATCCGCTTGCCCTCGCGCGCCAGCACCCTCCCCTCGACGCTCAGGCCGATGCGGCGGCTTGATCTGGCCTTGTGCAGCGCGCGCATCGTGTCGAAGATGCCCCTGGCCAGGGGCTTGTCGAGGAAGAGGACGCCCACAACGCGCGTGGCGGGCTTGCCTTCGACCTCAACGCGCTCGACACGCTCGGGCTCCCCGATGATGTGCTCGGGGCCGGGCTTGTGCTCCCAGTTGAACCAGCCCGACTTGATGAAGTAGCTCCAGTCGATCCCGTCCTGGGCGATCTCCTCACCCTGGAAGTCCCGCGCCTCGGTGGAGATGATCCCGTGGATGCGCGCTCGCGCCCCGTCGAGGCCGTCGTCGGCCTTGATCAGGTCAAGCGGCGCCCATGTGGCGAAGGGGTCAAACTGTGCGCTGGTTTGTTCCATCAAGAGCCCGGCAGAAGGAGACCTGGGCGGCGTGCGGCGGGGGTTTTGGGGTCGAAGGGCCTGTGGCGGAGCAGGCCAGGCGGGCCATAGCGCGTCGGGAGGGTCAAAGGAGGGATGCTTGGGGGGTGTTCGGCACGTGCCCAGGTTCCTCGTCGGAGGCAGGAGCCTTTGGCGACCCCTGCGCTTGTGAGGCCATCGTGCCGAGGGGCTCGGGGGCTTGCAATTCGCCCCCATCGGCGCTCTGGCGCCACTGAACGTGGCGGTCGAGGACAGAGCGCACGCGCGCCCCGTGGTCAACCTCCTGCGCTCCAAAGAGGCCGCGCTGGTCGGTGTGGGTGTCCTTGGCGATGTCGGCGATCTCGCGAAAGGGCGCGGCGAACTGCGAGGCGCCAGGGCGCGTGATCAGCAGCTCCAGGAGCTTGCGGGCGGTGGGGTCGTGCAAGGCCGGGTGGTCGGCGCCGAGGCCCGCGAGCAGCCCCGCGCCGAGGGCCTCGTGCATCTGGCGCTCGAAGTCCTCGGGGCTGTCCTTGGGGCCGACCATCGGGCGATCGGCGGCTTCGGCGTGGCGCGCCATGGTGGCGTGGGCGTCGAGCGCTGCGGCCAGCGCCGGCCCGAGGTTGTACTCGGGTCCCGAGGCCGCGGCGGCCAGGCCGTGCGGCGCGGCGCGGTAGATGGCCGTCAGGTGGCGATCGCCTGCGCGGGCCAGGGCGTCGGCGTCGCCGACAAGGCGCCCGGCCAGCACCCGCTCGACGAGACCGACGCCCTCCTGGGTGAAGCGCACCCCGACGCCCTCGACGCGCTTGAGGTAGTGGGTGGCGTTGCGGCTGTCGATGACCCCGGCGGTCGAGAGGTGGTCGATGAAGGTCTTCGAGCGCGCCGACTGCAAGAAGTCCCTCAGCGTCTCGTCGGGCTTCATGGCCACGGCCAGCTCCTGAAGGTGCCTGTCGGAGAGCTTGGCGCCGAGCGCGACGGCCTCGGCCTTCGGGTCCATGGCCTGGGTGAAGTTCTCGTTCAGGGCCCGGACGAGCGACCGCATGCCGTCGTGGCTTCGATCTGGAGGCTCGATGAGCCTCACGACGACGGGGTGAGCCAGCGCCTCGATATCCTCGGGAGTGAGGCCGAACTCATGGGCGCGGGCCTTGAGGTGCGCGCGGACCTTGTCGGCCCGCTCGCCGCCTTGCCGGTAGAGTCGCTGGAGGCTCATCGTGCGGCTGTTGCCGCCGAGCACGACGCCCTCCTCGGTGGCAACGGGCGGGCCGTTGGTGGCGTCGGGGTTGGTGTTGAAGACCAGCCCCGACTCAAAGTGCTCGGCGTTGCGCACGACCTTGGCCTGCTCAGCCTCGTCGCGGTGGTAGGCCCGCTCCTGGATGCCGTCTGGGTAGTCGGCCCTCGGGCTGAAGGTCGAGGGGTCATGGCTGGCGATCAGGTGGGCCGCGTCCATCAGGACGTAGCGGCCCTTGAGCGTCTGGGCCAGGCCGTGATCGCCCGCGATGAAGACGTCGGTGTCCGCGCCGTGCTTGACCGCCCCGTCCCTGGGGACTGCCGCGGCCAGCTCGCTGAGCACCTTGCCGATCGCCTCGGGGGCTGGGTCCACAAGGCCGGGGAAGGCCTGCCTTGCGGCGCGCACCACGGGGATGCCTCGGGCCGTCTTGGCCTTCTTGAGCGCCTCGGCGATCAGCGGCGTGCCCCGGTCTCGCCCGCGCGCGCCGTCCAGCAGCTCCCCGATCTCCTTGCCTTCGGCCTCGGCGACGGCGGCGACGGCGGCGTAGCCTGCCGCGAAGCCCTCGGGGTGGCCTCCCATCATTTGCAGGGCGACGGCCATGGCCACGTCCTGCGCGTCGGCCTGGTGCTGGCCTGCGAGGTTGGCGGCGGCCCGGACCGTCTGCTCGACGTGGGTGGAGAGCCACGGGGCGTGCTTGTCGGTCAGGTGGCCGATGAGCTCCAGGCGAGCCGGTGCCGACAGGCGCTCGTCGGCCAGGATGGCGCGCAGGGCTCGCGCCCCATTTCTTCGCCCGACGCCGGCGTCGTCCAGGGCCGGTTGGAGCGCGCGGGTGATCTGCGCCGCGTGATCTGGCACCGGGGAGAGACCAGCGATCAGCCGAGAGACACCCTCGGCGCGATCTGGGCGGGCGGCGAGGGCGTCTGCGGCCACATCCATGAGGTGCGCTTCGAAGGCCGCCAGGAAGTCGCCTCCGCGCCCCCATGCCTCATCTCTGCGACGGGTGGGTCGCTCGACGATCTTCCAGGGGCGACCGGGGACAGCGCCTTGGAGGAAGGCCCACAAGGCCCGCCCCAATCGGCGACGCACGTTCGCGTGATCATCGACCTGCGCGCCCTCCATCCTCTGTCGACGCTGCTCTTGCCGCACGATGTGATCGAGATCGACTCCCTGCCCGCGCGCATCGAGCCACTGTCCGGCCTCCATACGGTAGTGCGCGCCCTCGGCGGTCGTGAGCTGGGCGCCCTGGGGCATGGCATCAAGGAGCCGTCGCAAGGAGGCGGACTCAGCCCCGTCCCTGTCCTCGACCGCACCCTCGCCCTGCGAGCGCGCCGACGTGAGCGGGCTGGAGTTGTCTTCGGCATCCTCTCGCACATAGCGCCAGTGTCCAGGCGTGCCTTCGCGCCGGTAGTGGTGCTGGGCTCCGGGTTTTGGGTTGTAAGCGCCTTCGGGCATGGGAGGCTACGTGAAGGGTTACCGCGAGGCAGGATAGATGTTCCAGGCTCGGCCCTTGGGCGGGTCGTTCGGCGCAGGGTGATCTGGCAGGGGGCACGGAGCAATTCGCCTCGGTGGGCGGCAGGCAAAACAGGATCAGACCAATTCGAAACGGCCGACCATTGGGGCGATGGAACCGATCGGGCCTTATGAAGTTCGGCATCCGAACGCTTGGACCGACAGGGGAGCGGGTGAGGGCGAGGTTCGCGAACTGTATCACCGCGCTTTGCGCCCGCAGCGCCAAGGCCTTCCACCGATTGGACGCCATGTTGTCGCGAATGGTCGCGTTGCGAATGGCAACCCTGTTCTCAGTGAACACGGCGGCACGCGCACATTCTCACCGCGCCATATGCAGGCAGTACCCGCAGAGCCCACTGTTGTCCTGTTCGTCGAGCCCCAGCTGCTCGTCGCAGCGGATACAGCGCTGGTAGGGCCTGGACTCCAGGCACAACATGCATTGGTCCTCGCTGATGAGGTAGGTCTCCTTGCCGCATTCGGGGCAGGCACCCAGGGGATCCACTTCGCCGTCCTTCACCGCCTGATACCACTCGAAGTGGTACTCATCCCTGAGAGCTGCGGACAGGATTTCCGTCGTCGACGGCTCCGCTCCGCAGGCATCGCAGACCAAGTGGACATCGGGGTACGTGGTGCCGCCCTTGACCCTCATGAGCTCGGAGCCGCAATCATCGCATTGCAGGCCATCCCAGATCGCACTCATCGGTTGGGGAACGCCAACTACCGTAGAACGGGACTGTCGGCAGGCCACCACAAGCGCGTGCTGGGTTGTGGCCTCGTGCAGCAAGACCTCCCACGCCTCCTCGCTGAAGACTTGGGCTGGGGTCTCACCCAGGTGGTCACGCAGCAGCTCGGTCACTAATAGGAACGTATCGGCGACGGCTTGGCGGAGCATGGCCTCGGTACCTGCGTGATAGAGGTGCTCGACGTTGTTTCGGACCTTTCGCAAGCTGCTCAGACGACCCCAGTCAAACCCGGCAAGGCCGAGGCTCTTCCAGCGCGACTCCAGATCTTGATAGTCGGCCGTGTTCTTACCCTTGCCCCTCCAGATGACCTGACCACCATCCAACTTGGGCTCGACCTGTGCGGAGATCAAAGTGGGGTCGAGGCGACGCAGACGTTCCTTGAGGAGCAGGAGAACGCCAGCATAGAGGTTGCGGGTCGCGGACAGACCTCTTTTCGCGTCGTTGCCCGCCAACTCGAAGTCGAGAACGCCCAACTCGATGGATGCGACGGCGTTGCTGAAGAGATCGTTCACTCGACTGCCTCCTCGCTGGTGAGCCGGAGACAGGCAGCCTTGTCTGTCGTCAGCCGGTGTTGGAGCAAGGTTGGGGTTTCGGTCGTCACGACAACACCTCCACTAGCTCCGCGATGATGCTCAGTTCACCCTCCTCGAGGTCCTCGATCACGATCGGCTCGAACGCCGGATCGTCAGAGTCGGGCTTGAGCCGAACGACGGCGTGTCGCCAGCCACCATCGTCGGTGGCGACCTTCTCCGACTCATAGACCTTCACCGTGTAGCGCCCGCCGAGTTCAGGATCGTCGATGTCGCAGTACTGGGCGAGGACAACCTTGCCCTGACGGGTGCCGCCGGGGTTGGCTCGCCAGAGACACCACGCACCATTCGGGATGCGCTGGTTCATCGACTCGCCGACGACCTGGGCGACGAAGAGCCCAGGAGCGGGCTTGGTGCGGCCGTCGAGCGCGACCCAATCCCAGTCGCCCTCCAGCCCCTGAGCCTCGCTGAAGGCGCCCGCAGCGGCCTTGAGGGGTACGACGGGTACACAGCTCACATACCGCTCCTCGGGCGTCGACTCGACGAGCCGGAGTGTCGGAGGAAATCGAGGAGCCTCGTCTTCGTCCTCGTCCTGGTCGCGTAGCTTCCGGTACGCCTCGGTCGCCATCCAGTCGGTCACGGCCTTCTGGAAGGCCTTGTCGTTCATGTAGCGGATGAAGATGTCCTCATTCTGCTCCATCCGGTCCATGAACAACGACTCGACCATCTGCTTGAAGACCAGCGCGAACTTGTCGCCTGGATTCACTGCGGCGGCCTGCTTCAACCCGGCGTCGGCCATCGCCGTCTCGACGATCTGATCGAAGAAGAGCTGGTCGGCCTGATTAAACTCGGTGCCGAAGCGCTCGTTCAAGACGTTAATGAGCTGCGAGAGCGGCACCTCCTCGTGCCGAGCCAGCCCGCTCCCTACCTCGGACGGCCCGTCGAGCCGGTGAACCTCGCCCTCCTTGAGCGAGATCGAGCCCTCGGCGATCTTCTGGAGCCGATAGTATTCGAGGCGCACCTCGTCGTCGAAGTGGTAGCCAGGACCGGACCTATGGCGCGGGAGCTTCGACGAGAGGTGGCGGAAGAAGACATAGAGCTTCTCCAGCTCCGAATCCTGATACGGGATCACCTGGCTAAGGAACGCGTATAGGTTGCAGAACGCGTTGAGCTTCCCTCGCCAGATCTCAGATTCCTCCTCGTCGTCGCGCTGGAGCACGGAGAACCGAGATACCGCTGGGTCAAGCGAGGCGTTCATCGTCTGGTGGTCCGATGGGCTCTGGCGCTGCCTCGGCTTGAAGTACACGACGCAGAAGCGCTCAAGCTCCTCGTCGAGGTAGATGCCCGAGGCGTCCATCTCCACCTTGATCTGATACATCCGCGCCGGGTCGGCCTCGTCGCCCATGAGCGCGCCTTCGTAGAAGGTCTTGAACGCCTCGCGGATTTCCTCGCGCTCATTGACGAAGTCGAGGACGAAGGTGTCTTCCTTGAGCGGGTGCGTGCGGTTCAGACGGGAGAGGGTCTGGACGGCCTGGATGCCGGCGAGCCGCTTGTCCACATACATCGTGTGCAAGAGGGGCTGGTCGAAGCCGGTCTGGTACTTCTCCGCGACAAGGAGCACTTGATACTCGGAGGTCGCGAACTTCTCCGGCAGCTCCTTCTCGCCCACGCCGAGGTTCATGCCCTCCTCGGTGTATGTCTTCGACTCGTCGATGTCGTCGGTGACCGTGCCGGAGAAGGCGACCAGCGACTTGATCGCGTAGCCCCGCGAGCGGATGTACTTGTCGAACGATTGCTTGTAGCGCACCGCCTCGAGTCGCGATCCGGTGACCACCATCGCCTTGGCATGGCCTCCGATCTTGTGACGCGTCACCGCATGGAAGTGCTCGACCATCACCTCGGTCTTCTGGGCAATGTTGTGGGGGTGCAGGCGCATGAAGCGGGCGAGCGCCCGCGCCGCCTTCTTGCGCTCCACCTCGGGGTCATCGGCTGATGCCTTCAAGAGCCCATAGTACGTCTTGTAGGTCGTGTAGTTCCGCAGCACGTCGAGGATGAACCCCTCCTCGATGGCCTGCCGCATCGTGTAGCGGTGCGCCGGCTCGCCGCCTCGGCCAAACACGGCGAGGGTCTTATGCTTTGGCGTGGCCGTGAAGGCGAAGAAGCTCAGGTTCGCTTGCCGTCCGCGCTTGGCCATGCTGCGAAAGAGCACGCCCATGTCCTCGACGCCTTCGTCTTCCGCCCGCCGTCGCGCCTCCTCGCGCAGGCCCTCGCCGCCGAGCACCTCCTTGAGGTCGGTGGCGGTCTCGCCGCCTTGGGAGCTGTGCGCCTCGTCGATGACCACCGCGCACCGCCGCGTCACCAGCGCGCCGCCGCCTTCCTCGCCGCGCTCCTCGGCCATCTTGAGCAGCTGCTTCGAGACAAAGGGGAACTTCTGGAGCGTCGTGATGATGATTGGGACGCCGCTCTTGAGCGCCTCGGCGAGCTGCCGAGAGTCTTGATCGATCTTCTGGACGACCCCGCGCTTGTGCTCGAACTGGTAGATGGTGTCCTGCAACTGTTGATCGAGCACTCGGCGGTCCGTCACCACGATCACGCTGTCGAACACGCGCTCGTCGCCCGCGTCGTGCAGCGACGCCAGCCGGTGGGTGAGCCACGCGATAGTGTTGCTCTTGCCGCTGCCGGCCGAGTGCTCCACAAGGGAGTTGTGGCCGACACCCTCCGCCCGCGCCGAGACCACGAGCTCCCGCACCGCCTGAAGCTGGTGGTAGCGCGGGAAGATCATCGCCTCCTTCTTGACCTTGCGGCCCTGGTCGTCGCGCTTCTCGTCGAGCTGGATGTGGATGAAGCGCGCGACGAGGTCGAGGAACGAGTCACGCTGAAGGACCTCCTCCCACAGATAGGCGGTGCGGTACGAGCGCCCCGTCGGGTCGGGCGGGTTGCCCGCGCCACCCTCGAGCCCCCTGTTGAAGGGCAGGAAGTAGGTCGCGGTGCCGGCGAGTCGGGTGGTCATCGACACGAGCTCGGTGTCCACGGCGAAATGGACGAGGGTGCGTCGCTTGAACTCGAAGATCGGCTCGCGCGGGTCGCGGTCCTTCATGTACTGCCGGCGCGCGTGCTCGACGTTCTGGCCGGTCATCGGGTTCTTCAGCTCGAGCGTCACGAGCGGCACTCCATTGAGGCTGAGCACGACGTCGAGCGACTTCTCGGAGCGGGTCGAGTAGCGGAGCTGGCGGGTGATGCCAACCCGGTTCGCAGCGTAGCCCACCTCAAGCTCAGGGTTTAGCCCGTGCGCGGCCTTGAAGAAGGCCAGGTGCAGCTTGCGCCCGTAGCACTTGAAGCCGTGGCGCAGCGTCGCCAGCGAGCCGTGCGCGTCCATCCACTTGCACAGGTCGGTGAGCACCTGCTCGCCCGTCCGCTCACCATGCAACGCTTCGAGGCGACTCCAGATCGTCGGCTGCGTCTCCCGGATGAAGTCGAGCACGACAGAGGGAAAGATGGCCCGCTCACGGTCAAAGCCGGCGCGGTTCACCGCGACGTAGCCGGCGCCGATCAGCTGGCCTTCGATGACCAACTCGAACGCGGCCTCAGAACAGCGGTTGGTCATAGCTGGCCTCCCGGGCGAGCAACCGGACTCTCGGACGCGTCGAAACTGGATGGGTCGGTGCCCACGAAGGCTACCCGGAGTCTCCGACGCATGTCGATATCATCGGCAAATGCGGTCCACCAGATGGAGAACATGCCGCGACCGAGCGCGGTAGCAATGATGAGTTCCCGAACCTCAACGCTGTTGTTGGTCGCAAGATGCGACACACACTTCTGCGCCAACGCCCAGACCTCACGACGACGCTGCCAACGCAGGTCCGCAGATGTCGGGTTCCCTGCAGGGCTACCAGGATAGCGGTTCAGACCCACCAGATGGATCGTCGCCTCGGCCTTCTGTTGTTCTGGCGCGCCGAGAGCACTGGAAGCGTTCACGAGCCCAGCAGTTGTGTACTCGAACGCACGGATCGTGTTCTCGGTATCCGGCCAGAAGCAGTCCGTGAGCGTGACCGCAGTCGAACCCTTGCAAGAGTTGCAGTTTACGCATCCCAGCAGGAAGTTCGTCCAAGTGGTTCTGAGCGCAGGTACGAGCGACTTCGGCTGCACATGTTCCACAGCGAGGTGCGTTTCGATCTGTCGTTCGCAGTAGCTGCAATACTGGCCCAACCGGGCGACCAGATCAGGTGCCGCATCGCGATAGTCGTTGTACGCCGCTGCGGGCGTCGCTCCCTTGTCAACCGGACGCATCGCCGCCTCCGCGATGTGCCGCTCGTTCAAGCTTGAGTAGGGCCTGAAACGCAGGGTCCGAGCTGAACGGCATCGACAGTTCGTTGAGCCTTGCCTCGGCGGCCTGCAGCGCCTCCGGTGCAGCGCCTTCCCGAACGAGACTGTAGTACGCCTCCGCTGCCTCCATCATCTCGAGGTATCGCTGGCTCTTCTGCGGCAAGTAGACGCCCATCACATGCTCCGCGATGTCCTCAATGCTTCGATCCGCGTACTCCCCGAACTCGTCGGGACCGAGGTTGATTAGTTTCCCCGCCTGAAGCGACTGGATTACGAAGGGCGAGTGCGTCGTGCCGATGAACTGACACTTCGGGAATGCCGCCGTGAGGTTGTGAATCACCTCTCTCTGCCAGCCAGGATGAAGGTGCAGGTCGATCTCGTCGATCAGCACCACCGCTTCGGTCTCGGCCGCAGGATCGGGCAGGTGGGGGTTGGCCTGCGCGAGACGGCGCGTGAGATCGAGGACCATGGCGAGCGTGCCTCGCTCGCCGTCGGAGAGCTGTGCGACGGGGAGCGTGGTGGGGAGGCGGTCGACGATCGCATCGGGCGTACCGTGTGAGTCTGGCCGAAGGTTTCGGCAGGTTGGCAGAAACGCCATAAGTCCTTCGGCGACCTTCTCCGCGCGAGCCTGAGCCCGAGCTTCGTCAAGAACCTCTGGGCTTGGGGTGTCGCCAAGCTCCTTTCCAGTCCAATGGAGCGCCATCCAGTTTTCGGCCCAATCAACGCTTTGCCTCAGTCGGGCTCGTTCGCCGTCCGACAACGCGTCGATGGCGACGCTCTCCACCTCCCCGCAGTCGATGAGGAGCGTGTGTGTGTTCTGCCTCCGTGGATCCTTCCGCTTCGCGCGATCGTTACCGTATCTGCCCCAAAATCCAGAACCGCCACCGCCACCGTAACCCGAACCAGCTCCAGAACCGCCACCGCCGCCGTAACCCGAACCAGCTCCAGAACCGCCACCGTAACCGTCGCCAGAACTGTCCCCCCGACCACCTCCCGAGCCGTAACCGTAGCCCGAACCATCCCCCCAATCGTCACCACCGGTGTCCTCGACGACCCGCAAGTTTCGATAGCCAGGCAAGAACCGTTGAGTCGCCGTCTCGAACGCCTTCAGGACGTGTCCTGAATCGGGCCGTTCGGCGCTGAGAACGTACTGTGCTCTCATCCAGTCGGCAAAATCCGACAGCACGAGTTCACGGTCTTCGAGCGCCTCCGCAAACCCGGCAGCAACGCCTCCCACGGCCCGACGCTGCTTGGCCACGCTCCGCGCCGCAGCCGCTCGCCGGGTTGAGAAGAGGACCGCGATGGGCCGCCCCGACGGCTCGTTGCCCTTCGCGCGCCCTGGGTGGTCGGTGGTGAACTCCCTGCGTGGTTCAATGTCATGGACCTGTTCACGGGGCTTGCCAGCCCCGGATTGCGCGACTGCCGCATTGCTCCGCGGCTCATGAACCAGGTACGAAAAAGTCTTCCCGTCGACGACGATACCGCACTCCAGCGTCATCGCTGCAGAGCCGAAACGGATATCTCTGCCAGTCGGCTCACGTGGCGGGAGCCGGAGGTAGTTCATCTCGCGGACAGCGCCCGAGAGACAGTAGGCCAGCGCATCAAGCACTGTCGTCTTACCGACACCGTTGACGCCAACGAGCAGGTTGAACCCCGGCGAGAAGCAGAGTTCCACCGTCTCAATGGCGCGCATGTTGGTGATACGGAGCGTCTCGACATGCATCACGCCACCTCCACATCGAGTTGGCCAGTGACGGCTGCGGCAATGACGGCTTCGCGGCGCTCGCGAAGGAGCCGCAGCGTGCTGCGTGTCGCAGACTCGACCTTTGCGATGGAGTTGAGTTCATCGGAGACGAACTCGACTATTTCAAGTTGTTCGGCGAGAGGTGGAACCGGGATGAGCCAGCTCTTGATGTGCTCCTGCGAGATCTTCACCATCGAACCGCTCGTGCCGCGCGCATCGGCCTCGATCTGGCTTCGTCCCAACGGTAGCCCAAGGAAATGAGCGAGGTACCTCCCGTCCACGAGCTCCGGTCGCAGAGCCAGACGATAGATGAGGTCGCAGAGCATGAGCTTGGGTCGAGTGGCCTCGACAAAGCACACGTCCCCGACCAAGGAGGGGGTGTTCGCTCGCGTCAGCAAGAAGTCACCGGCCTTGACTTCGTAGTCGAGCCGGGGCTCCAGTTCTGGCGGCAAGGCCTTGGCTGCGGACTCATCGAAGCGTCCTCGGCTTACGGCGCTCAGCTTGAGAACGCCCCATTCGTCTTCGCTCGGCTCGTGCGATTCGGCTTGAGGACTCCAACCTTGCTCGATCCGCTTGAACAGGAATCGAAGACGAACCTCATCCCAATGCGCCGGAATCCCCCCCAACCACGGGATGCCCGAGTCCCGCATCGTCACGCTGGGGTCGAGCCCCCGGGTCACCGCCTGCGTGACGAGGGCGCGGCGCTTCTCGGCGAGGATGGCGAGCAGGTTCTCCTTGGCCGCGATGAGCGCGTCGATGCGCGCGGTCTCGGCGTCGAGGAAGTCGGCAATCGCGCGTTGCGACTCGAGCGGTGGGAGAGGGACTAGGAAGCGGCCGATGACCTCGGTCTCCAGCTTCTTCGTTCCGTGCGAGGACTCTCCCGTGTTGGCGAGGAACCAGGGCTTGGCGCCGTGAATCACCGCCTGCAGGAATCGGGCTTCGATTCGCTCGGAGCAGCGGAGTGCCTTCATGTCTTGGTTGATGGTGACGGGCGCGGTCGTCACAGCGACCGGGATGGAGTGGGCCAGGATCATCCCACGAACGACCAGCAGCACCGAACCGGCCAGCACCATCGACAGCGAAGTCTCGGCAAGGGCCGCGTCGGTGACGTGGTCCTCTGAGTCGCCGATGCGATCGACCTTCATGTCCTTCGGAGACACCCATGGGATCTCTCCGTCCCAGAACTCCCTATTCCCCTTGTCGGGTGTTCCCCCGCTCTCGAACCGTGCCATGAAGCGCAGCGGAGCCACGTCCCAACCGGACGGGAGTCTCTCGAACCAGGAATAGCCTGTCGATGGCTCCATCATTCGTCCTCCCTCTTGAGCCGTTTCACCTCCCGCTCGAAGTCGCTCTCGAACTCCCGGTCCTGCCGCACGCGGTACCTGGCGTACTGCTCCTCGGCGTTGTCGAGGTGAATCGAGACGATGCACTCCAACCCCTTGATCTCGCTCTTGATAGTGCAGTTTCTGGCCGTTGAGAAATCGCTCTGGAGCACCTTACCCTCAGGCGACTCGTAGAAGAAGACCTCGCCGCGCGTGTGCTCCGTCATGTGGTCACCTCCTGCAGGAGCCGGAGGATCTCGTCCTCAGCGCGCTTGAGGTCAGCGTCGATTTCGGCCAGCGGGCGCGGCGGCGTGTAGACGTAGAAGCAGCGGTTGAAGTTGATCTCGTAGCCGACGCGGTCCTTGCTCCGGTCCATCCACGCGTCGGCGACGTAGGGCTGCACCTCGGTTTCGAAGTACTGGTCCACGTCGAGCTTGAGCGGGATGTTCTCGGTGTCGCGCAACGACGAGTCCGACTCGAAGCTCTTGTTCTTGCCAGCGCTCACGGGCTCGGCCTCGGGGTCGGTCACGGTGAACACGCCCAAAAAGAGCTTGCACTCGGCGGCCTTCCACTTCGAGCCTCGCCTGCGAAGGAGCTTCTGAATGCGCGCCCACACGTCGTCGTAGTCGAGCAGCGGATCGCGGCCGAGGGCCTGGTCGATGGCCTGGATGTCGTCGAGGAGGTGGGGCACCGCGTCGAGGAAGCGCGCCTTGTCGTCGATGGTCATCTGGTAGCGCAGTCGCAGCGGGCGTTCGACGGTGACGCGGGTGTAGCCGAAGTCCTCGTTGTCGAAGATCTTACTGCGCGGCCCCTCCGCGAAGGCGCCGTAGAGGCGCACGATCTCGGCGATCTGGTCGGGCTCGCCGTCCTTACCCTCGCCGAGCTTGCGCCGCTTGTCGCCGAGGGACCGCCGCATGGGGACCCAGCGGTCTCGCGCGTCCAGCAGCTGGATCTTGCCCTTGCGGCGCGGCTCCTTGCGGTTGGTCACGATCCACACGAAGGTGCCGATGCCGGTGTTGTAGAACATCTGCTCG
>SYOX01000009.1 GCA_005804885.1 Pseudomonadota bacterium | reverse complement strand
GGCGACCGCGGGGGCGGCCTCGACGACGGGGGTCGCGCGGCGCGGGGCGCGGGGCGCGGGCGCGGCGGCCTTGACGACCTCCTTGAGCCTCGGAGCCCCCGCCGGGCGAGCCCGCAGGGCGGCCTCATCGACCTCGCCTGTATCCAGGGTGGACTTGACGGACTTCTCGAAGACGGCCAGGAGCCGGGCGACGATGCCGCGGACGTCCTCCGAGGCGAGGATCCGGTCGGCGTCGGCGAGGTGGGCGTCGGCGGCGTCGAGGGCGCTCAGGCGCTGGGTGAGGTCGTCCCAGGCGCGCTGGCTCTGGAGCAGGACGATGTCCTCGGGGGAGGGCATCTCGCGCTCGGCCAGCTCCATCTTGAAGACGCGGCGCAGGATGTACCAGGTGCCGATCTCGCGCGGGGAGATGAGGCTCAGCGCGACGCCCTGCTTGCCGGCGCGGCCGGTGCGGCCGGTGCGGTGGATGTAGGTCTCGGGGCTGTCCGGCAGGGTGTAGTTCAGGACGTGGCTCAGGTCGGAGATGTCGATGCCGCGGGCGGCGACGTCGGTGGCGACCAGGAAGCAGATCTGGCCCTCGCGCAGCTTGCCGAGGGTCTCCTCGCGGTCGGCCTGGGGCAGATCGCCGTTGAGGACCTCGGCCGTGTAGCCCTGCTTCTTGAGGAAGTTGGCCACCAGGAAGCTGTCCTCGCGGGTGTTGCAGAAGACGATGGCGCTCTCCGGGTTCTCATGCTCGATGATCCGGGTCAGGTCCCAGAGGCGGCCCATGCCGGAGACGCGGTAGAAGGCGTGGTGGACCTCCTCGGCGGCGACCTGATCGGAGGACAGCGTGATGTACTCCGGGTTGTCCAGGATGTGGCCGGCGAGGTTCTGGATATCCTCGCCGACGGTGGCGGAGAAGAGCAGGGACTGGCGGCTCTCGGGCAGGCGCTCGACGATGGCGGTGAGCTCTTTTTCGAAGCCCATGTTGAGCATCTCGTCGGCCTCATCGAGGATGAAGAGCTTGAGGTGCTCCAGGGTCATGGCCCGGCGCTTGAGGAGGTCCAGGAGGCGGCCCGGGGTCGCGCAGACCACCTGGGCGGTCTTGAGGTCGTCGAGCTGCTGCTGAAAACCCGTGCCGCCGTAGACGCAGGCGACGGGGATGTTCTTGTGGGCACCCAGGCGCTCGAACTCGCCGCCGACCTGCTTGGCCAGCTCGCGGGTCGGAGCCAGCACCAGCACCTCGACGCGGCAGGTGCCGGACTCCAGCATCTCGATGGCGGGGATGGCGAAGGCGGCCGTCTTGCCCGTGCCCGTCTGCGACTGCACGATGAGGTCGATCCCGGCCAGGATCAAGGGCATGCAGGAGGCCTGCACCGGCGTGGGGCTCTGGTAGCCGACCGCGTCCAGGCTGTCGTAGATCTCCTGGGACAGGTGGAAGTCCCGGAAGCTCTGAGAGGCCGGGGCGCTGACCTGACCGACGCCGCCCGCGATCCAGTTCGGGGCCTTGATGTGGTCGAAGGGCGAAGGGCTCGAAGGCGTAGGATCGATGCTCATGGAGTTGCTCTGGAATCAGTAATCAGTGGGTATCTTCGCCCGATGAAGGACGAGCGCATATCAAGACAATCGAAAAACACTTCAACCCCCCGAGATCATTCAAGAAGGGGGACTGCGCGGGCTCGGCGACCTTCAAGGGCCGCAGCGCACCTTCATCCCGCGAGGAGCGCCAATGCGCTGTGAAACTATCAGCCGCGCCCTGACTTGTAAACTCCCGCAGCGCTCGATTTGAGGCCTCGCCCTGCCCTGCCCCGCGCCTGCGATCCTCCGCCCCCTCGGGGCGGGCTCGATGGGCCTCAGACGCCGAGCCCGGCCTGGATCACGGGCACCCCGAGGGACTCGCCGACGGCCAGCGCGACCGCGTAGGAGGCCCCCTTGTCGGGCGAGGCCTCGATGAGGGGGACGACGGAGCCGTCGTAGAGGGTCAGACAGAGGGTGAAGGCCTCGACCTTGACCTCCGGGCGGGCCTCGTCCATGGGGTAGCGGGTCATGCCGAAGAGGACGGACTCGACCTCGTCGATCCAGATGTCCCTGTCCCGGCCCCCCATCACCCGTGAGGCCGCCGCGTAGACCCGCACGAGGCCATCCTGGGGCATCACTCGCCCGAGCGGGATCTGGCGCGCCGTGGGGCGACCGGCGAGCATGATGAGGATCGAGCCGATGACCACGGTCGACAGCGGGATGACGAGGTCGATGGGATCGTCGAAGCGGCGCCAGGAAGGCACGAGGAAGGTCAACAGGAGCGCGCCGCCGATCAAGACCCCGCCCCAGAAGCGCAGCCGCTGGCCGGAGCGATCAAAGCGATGATCGAGGATGAGGATCGTGCCCTCGTCGTGACTTATGGTGGGTTGCTCTATCAATCGTCAGTATCGGGGGATGATTGTAACGCCCCACTTGCGGGCCTCGACACGGGCAGCATCGCATCAATGATAGGTGACATGGCGGCTGGTGCTGGCACGCGCGCTCGTGGTTGATGCGGGAGACAATGGCGGGACCCGACCTGCAGCCCGGTCCCCGACCCAAAGTGCGCGCCTGTCGCAGGAGGGCAAGGGGCCTGTCATATTTTGTCGGGCCAACCTGACAGCGCCATCGCCGTCCGGTGCCGCGCGAGATGCGGGTCCGCTGGCGCGCGGCCTCCTCGTCCGGCGATGCGTGGCTCGACCTCATCCTGCGACAAGTCCTTGGGCTCGACCGTGAACGACTGGGCTCCTGACAGCGCCGCAGGGCTGTCACGCGATCGCCCGTAGGGGCCCTATTCGAAGAGCGTCGTGTCCGCCGCTTCGCCGAGGTCGAGGCCATCCTCAGTCGCGACAAAGTCCCCCTGGAGCTCCACCGGCGGGGTTCCCGAAACACGGGCGAGCCTGACCGTCGTCCGATCCTGAACCGCGATCTGAAGCGCGAAGGTCTCGACATCCGGCTCCATGGGCGTCTGCACGCCCTCGCAATCGGTCTCGAAGCCGGGCTCCGCGACTTCGACGGCCAGCGGGACGGTGACGCAGGGGTGGGAAGGCGCGCAGACGATCGTCGCGCTCGTTGTGACCGTCGGTGACTGCGATCGCTGCCTGCACTCGCCGTCGGTCGCAAAGTCCGCTGAATGGGTGCTCAACGCGTAAGGAAACAGGATCCAGCCGTGCACCGCGGCGATGGGACCGACGTCCTCGATCGACACCACGGTCTGGCTTCCCGGCACAACCCAGTCTCCGCCGAGATCATGAACCTCGACGGTCACTTCAACGTCGGTGGCTTGCGCCAGGACGAGGTGATAAGAGGCCCCGAATGCGTTCGGCACGGTCGCAATAAAGACCGTCATGAAACGCGACGGGGCCTCGTGGACGCCCTTCAAGTCAAGGTTCGGCTCAACACCAGCCTCATAATCTTCCGGACGAAGCTCGCCTCCAAAGAAGGTCCTGAGGCGCTCAAGAACGACAGGACGGACCGACTCTCCCGCCAGCGTCGGGGCCTTCTGCTCGACGTCGCGCTCCTGGACGAGGGCCTCGGGGGCTTCATCGGGCACGCCTCGGACATCAGGCTGCGCCGTCCTGCAAGCCTGGGCCATGAAGACAAGGCATCCCACCGCCGCGACGATCATCCTTGAAGAGCTGCTCATCGAATCGCCTCGCTCTGGGAGCGCCTTGGGGTCGCCGCGCGACGTCCTGAAGACAAAGACGGCCCCTGCCTCCTGAAGACAACCGCACGGCGGAAGACTGAACAGGTAGGATAACACAGGGACGCGAGGGGTTGCCCACCACGGCCCGAGGCAGCGACGTCGGCCGCGGCCCTGAGGCTGATTGTGGGTGGTGGATGTGGGACTTCGGAGGTCGAGGTCGCCGCCGACCTCGACAGCGACGAGGTGCGGGGCGCCTGGATCAGTATTGGGGGATGATCTTGAGCAGGAGGGCGTTCTCGGGGTTGCGAGACTCGTTGATGTTCGTGATGTAGACGGCAGGATCGTCCTTGACCGGGCAGGAGTACTCGCAGGCGCCGCAGCCGATGCAGCGCTCCGGATCGACGTGGGGCCGCTGGAGCTTGATCTTCTCGGCGCCCTCCTTGCGCTCGACGGTCACCTCGACCTCCTCGACCCAGATGGCCTTCGGGGTCGTGGGGCACCACTCCTCGCAGACGATGCAGGGCGTGTCCATGGCCCAGGGCAGGCACCGGCCCCGGTTGTAGAAGGCCGTCCCCATGCGGATGGCCTCGAAGCCCTCCGTGCCGAGCTTCTGCGCCGTCTTGATGGGCTGGATCGCGCCCGTGGGGCAGACCGACCCGCAGAGCGTGCAGGAGTGCTCGCAGTAGCCCACCCGCGCGATCGCGATGGGCGTCCAGATGCCCTCCAGGCCGGCCTCGAAGGCGGCCGGGTGCAGGAAGTTCGTCGGGCACACCTTCATGCACTCGCCGCACTTGATGCAGCGCTCCAGGAAGCTGTCCTCGTTCACCGATCCCGGCGGCCGGATCAGCTTCGGGTTGTTGTTCTCGAAGAAGCCCGCGCTGGCCCGGCTCAAGGGCAGCAACACGGCGCCGGCCGCCGCCGAGGTCAGGAGCGTTCGCCGCTGCATGTCCGCCCCGACCGTGACGTCCGAGCGCCTCGGGAAGAACTGGAAGTGGATCACGTCCTCGGGGCAGGCGCCCTCGCAGTTGAAGCACAGGTGGCACTCGGCCGCGTGCCACTGCACCCCGCCCTGCGGCTCGGCGGCGCCCTGGCAGTTGAGCAGGCACAGGTTGCACCCCGTGCACTTCTCATGATCCTTGCGCATCCCGTAGATGCTGAAGCGCGAGAAGATCCCCAGCAGCGCCCCCAGCGGGCACAACATCCGACACCACAGCCGCGTGATGAAGCGGTTCATGAACACCAGGCCCAGGAACATCACGCTCAAGAAGACCGACCCGTTGTAGATCGCCTGATCCTGGGTGAAGACGCTGGCCCGCAGCGTGTGGCCCTTGTCGGCGGCCACCTGCAAAAACTCCATGTTGGTCAGCGCCAGCAGATCCAGGCCGTGGGTGGCCGCGTAGTTCATCCCCGGGATGATCCCCAGCCCCACCGAGCGCACCATCAGGCAGATCGGGTCAAGCAGGCCGATCTGCACCGTCGAGAAGACCGAGGCGACCAGGAAGCCCACCAGGAGGTAGAACTTCAGCCGCATGAAGGGCGCCAGCCTGTTGCGCTTGATCCGCTTGCCGCCCCGGATGTCCGGCCACAGCGCCGCCGTCCAGTGGTGCAGCGTCCCGAAGGGGCAGATCCACCCGCAGAAGAAGCGCCCGACGAGCAAGGTCGGGATCGCCAGCAGCACGCACCACACCAGCCCCTTGAACAGGGACTGCGCCGCAATGGCCGTCGACAGACCCACCAGCGGGTCGATGGAGAGGAAGATGTTGACCGGCATGTCCAGGCCGACCATCGCCGCCTCGTCGGCCGACAGCCCCGCCCCCATCCCCGACTCGAAGTCCGGGATGTACTCCGTCTTGGCCAGCAGGAAGAAGAAGAGGAAGAGGAAGAAGGCCTGGGAGGCCCGCCGCAGCCAGACCAGCGCCCTGCCCTTCTGGCTCGTCGCGCCGAACTCCCGCGCCTTGCGGATCGAGTCCTTGGCCGCCGGCGTGTCCGCTGCGACGTGCTGCTCTGCACTCTTCGGGACGTAGATCCCTTTCCACCCCAGCGCCATCGCTCGTCTCCCTCAGGTCACTTCCTTGAACCTGACCTTCTTGATGTCCGCATTGCCAATGATCCCATCGGACATCTTCAAGTACCCGATATCCATCGGGTTGTTGCCCAATATCACGGCCGCCTGGGCGTCGATGGCCACCTGATCCGTGCCCACGACCAGCAGATCCCGCACCTCCGTGTCGGAGAAGCTGCCGCCCTGAGGGCCGTTGCGCACCAGCACCCGCAGGGCGTCGAGCACCACCAGGGTCGGCCTCATGAAGTTGGACAGGTCGAAGATCGACGTGTGGATGTCCTGATGCAGCAAGTTCCGCTGCCCACCCAGGATCCCGTACCAGTTCTTCATCACCCCCGTCACACGGGTCAGGTTGTGGTGCTTGCAGATGGCCATGTTGATGACCTTGTCCGCGAAGATCAGCGGCGTGTACACCGGCCACTTGTCCAGCAACCGACCCTTGAGCACCATCTCCCGGAAGCGATCATTGCGCGGCAGCAGGACCTTGGCCCCGGCGTTGTACGCCATCTGCCCGATCCCCGAGCGGTTGTAGGCCCGGTTGGCGTCGTTGCAGCTCGCGTCCGTGACCACCACCTCGCTGGCCCCGGCCTCCAGACACAGCGCCACCATCGTCGCGACGAGATCGGGGTTCGTATTGGCGGCGTGCTTCGGCACCCTGTCCCAGCCGATGTTGGGCTTGATCGCCACCCGATCGCCGCGCTCGATGAAGCGCGAGATTCCCCCGAGCAGCTCCACCGACCGCCTCAGCGTCTGATCCGGGTTCGAGCCGTGGATCTGCACCACCTCGGGGTAGCGGGTGTCGTCCGGCACGGCGTAGTTGCGCACCATGCCGACCTTGTCCTCGACCTGGAGGCGGCTCTCCCTGTCAAAGAGCGCCGCCGCGCCACCCCCGATGACCCCCGCGCCGATCACACCCCCGGCGCCGATCTTCATGAAATCGCGCCTGTCTATATCCTCGCCCTTATAAGGCGACTTGATCTCACCGGCCTTGGCCATCGAACCCCTCCCGCCGACCCTAGAGCGAACCCAGCAGCGACTTCGTCAGCCCGCCGGCCGCCGCCGCGTCCTTGAAGTCCCTCCCACCGGCCACCGTCGACCCCTTGAGCCCTATCGTGTGGGTGCCGTAGTTGTCCTCGAAGACAAAGCCGCTGGCACCCTCGAGCCCCTCCAGCGCCTTGAGCCCCCCCTTGTCCTTGATCGCCTGCTGGCCGTCGAGGGTCTTGCGGATGGCCTCAAGCTGCGCGCTGGCCTCCTCGGCCGTCGCAAACTCCGACACGAAGAGCGTCGCCAGCTCCCCCTCCCCGGCACCCTCGACCTTGTAGGTATGGGTGAACAGGTTCTTGAGCCCGCCGAAGCCAAAGGGATCCACCGGCGACCAGCCGCCTCCCCCCTTGACCCGACCCTCGGCCGGGAACCTCGACATCACCGCCGGCGCCTCCGCCTTGCCCTCCATCGCGCCCTCGACCCGCCGCGCCATGTCCGTGATCGCCGCCTCGGCCGCCTTCGAATCGTCGAAGGACTGCACCTTGACCAGGCTCGACCCCTTCCAGAACATCAGGTCCGACTGGCGCACGCACCAGCTCTCCCCAAAGCCCTCGCGCTCCTGGCACTCCATCGCCTCGCGGCCAAACTTCCCGAAGGCCGCCACGTCCGCCCCGAAGCGGTAGATCTCGACGTTGACCTCGTCCTTGTACTCGCCCTCGGTCGCCTTGTAGACCGCCTTGACCATCTCCTCGATCCCGAACTCCAGGTAGGCCGCCGAGGCCCCGTCGATGATCTCGAAGAGCGTGTCCTTCGTGTAATAGTCCGGCCCCTGCGACAGCGTGAAACCCTTGAGCCCCTCCGGCTTCGGCAGGAACTTCCCCGAGCCCTTGAACTCCGCCTTGAGCACCGGCTCCGGAGCAACCCCCGCGGACCCCGGCACGAACTCCCCGCCGCCCGCCTCCTTCGGCGCAACAGCCTCGAGCACAGGCGCCGACGACTTGTCGCCCTCGCACCCGGCCATGGCCGGGACCGCCGCCAACACCACCAGAACCCCCCTCCTGAACCACGCGCTCATCGGCACCCTCAACGGCATTTCATACGTCAAATCTTGCCGGATCGCCCGCCCGATGCGGACACCCAGACCCCACCCCGAGGGAGTCTGCGGCGGCGCTAATGTTGACACGACAGGTCCACATTGTCAACCGGCCCCGCCTCCCAGAAAGCCCTTATCCAGGCTCGCCCATCCCGCTGTCAAGGGGCTGGAATGATTGACAGAGCGCCGCCTGACCGCTAACCTCGGGGCTCCTGTTCGAGGGCGGAGCCTGTCGCGCGTCGGCTCGGCGCCGAGCCGCCCGAGGCACAACACCACCGCCTCGTCGATCTCGACCTCGCCGCGATCGACGCCGGCGCCGTGGCCGGACACGATCCCATGATCATCAACCGACCCCTCGGCGACTACGTCCTGATCAAGAAGATCGCCACCGGCGGCATGGCCGAGATCTTCCTCGCCAGGCAGCGCGGCGCCCGCCCCCCCAAGGGCCTCGTCGCCCTCAAGAAGATCATGAGCAGCCGCGCCTCCGACGAGGACTTCCTGCGCATGTTCCGCAACGAGGCCGCCCTCGGCGCGCACCTCGACCACCCCCACGTCGTCAAGCTCTCCGAGGTCATCGAGGTCGACGGCCAGGACTGCATGGTCCTGGAGTTCGTCCACGGCCTCACCCTCGAAGAACTCATCGAGGTCGCCCGCGCCCAAGGCCGCGAGCTTCCCCTCGAAGCCGCCCTCTGGCTCGTCATGAAGGCCTGCGAGGGCCTCGACCACATCCACAACCTCACCGACGAGCGCGGACAACCCCTCCAGATCGTCCACCGCGACATCTCGCCCCAGAACATCCTCGTCAGCTTCGACGCCCAGGTGAAGATCTTCGACTTCGGCATCGCCGACAGCACCCTGACCCCCGACAACATCCGCGACGGCGCCATGGCCGGCAAGGTCGCCTACATGAGCCCCGAGCAGTGCCGCGGCGAGCGGCTCGACGCCCGCAGCGACCTCTTCAGCATCGCCATCGTCCTGTGGGAGCTCACCACCGGCGCGCGGCTCTTCAAGCGCGACAACCAGATCCAGACCATCAACGCCATCGTCGAGGGCGACTACCAGAAGCCCTCCGACGCTCGCCCCGACTTCCCCCCCGCCCTCGAACCCATCATCATGGCCGCCCTGGCCCCCAACCGCGACGACCGCACTCCCAGCTGCCTCGCCTTTCGCATGGCGCTCAATAAGTTTCTCGACGCCCATCAGCTCTCTCCCCAACGACACCAGATCTCCGACCTCATGCGCGAGCTCTTCGCCAAGGAGGACGCCGAGTTCCAGGCCCTCATCGACGCCGTCAACGCCCTGCCCGAGCCCGGAGGCCGCCCCCTGCGCCGCGGCGACCCCGCCGAGGCCGAGATCAACGCCGCCGTCGAGGCCGCGCTGGCCGAAGACCGCGCCCTGAACGCAGCCCGCGCCTCCGCGGCCTTCGACTCCTTCATCTCCGAACCCTCCAACCCGCGCGCCTCCTCTTCCCACCCCTCCAACCCGCGCGCCCCCGCGTCCCACCCCTCCAACCCCCTGATCCCCCTCAACCCCGGCCCCACCTCACCCCGCGCCCTGCCCGCTCAACCCACACCCCACCCCGTCACCCTCGTCTCCCTCGCACCCCAACCCCAACCCGAGGCCGCCGCCGGCCTGCCCCGCGCCCTCGTCATCGTCGGCGCCGCCTCCCTCGGCCTCGCGCTCCTCGTCGTGGCCGCCCTGGCCTGGGTCATGCTCTCCGACACCACCACCACCACCTCCGCGCCCCAGACCTCCTCCACCCCCACCTCCGGCACCCTCGTCATCGAGACCCTCCCCGAGGGCGCGCAGATCACCCTCTCCGGACGACAGCTCAGCGTCCTGACCCCCACCTCCGTCCCGGGCATCCCCTTCGGCGAGCCCGTCGTCATCACTCTGGAGAAGCCGGGATACCTCCCCGCCCAGCGCGAGGTCAGCTTCTCCCCCGACAACCCCAACCAGGCCCTCAAGGTCGACCTCAAGCCCGACGCCTCACCCAACCAGGGCGTCGGCGGCCTGTACGTCCTGACCCAGCCCGCCGACGCCCGGATCTTCCTCAACAACAAGAAGCTGGCCGATCAAACCCCCGTCACCTTCAACAAGATCCCCGCCGACGTCGAACACGCCCTGCGCATCTCCCGCGATGGCTACAAGGACGAGATCATCCCCTTCACCGTCAAACGAAACGAAATCAAGGACTTCGAGATCGAGCTGAGCCAGACCGAGGAGGTCGCGGCCCTCGCCCAGCTCACCCTCCTGAGCGAGCCCTCCGGCTGCCGGGTCACGATCAACGGCGAGTTCTACGGCAAGACCGAGATCCTCAACCTCCTCGTGCCCGCCCTGCAGCCCCTCGACATCGAGGTCTCCTGCCCGGACTTCGGCACCTGGAACCGCCAGATCCAGCTCAACCCCGACGAGGAGCACACCCTGCGCGCCGCCCTCGGGCTGGCCGCCAAGGTCGACCCTGAGGCCGGCACCCCCGCCATCCTCCCTCCCGTCGAAGAGACCCCGCCGCCCGAGACGATGGCCACCCTCTCCGTCAGCACCGAGCCCGCCACGCGCGTCAGCGCCAACGGCCGCCTGCTGGGCACCACCCCCCTGAGCGACCTCAAGCTCAAGCCCGGCCGCACCCTGCTGACCTTCTCCAACGACGCCTCCAACATCACCTACTCACAGCGCGTCT
The DNA here is from genome assembly GCA_005804885.1 of Pseudomonadota bacterium. Taxonomy (GTDB): domain Bacteria; phylum Myxococcota_A; class Bradymonadia; order Bradymonadales; genus SYOX01. The sequence continues at coordinate 16,205 of SYOX01000009.1, read as the reverse complement.
CGCTCGTGGCCGGCGCCAGCGAGAAGATCGACCTCAAGATCCCCACCGGCACCGTCAAGGTCACCAGCGACCTCGACGCCCTCGTCTTCGTCAACGGCGCCCAGATCGGCCAGGCCCCCATCGACAGCCACACCCTCTACGCCGGCCTCCACAAGATCCGCGTCGACGCTCCCAGCCTCGGCTACAGCCGCGAGTACCGCATCCGCGTCCTCGGCGGCGAGTCCAGATCCATCAACACGCGCTTCCAGGAGATCCGCGTCACCCGCCTGCGCGAGGACCCCCCCAAGGCCGACCCCGGCGAGCCCCAGGTCGCCCCCCAGGAGCCTGACGCGGAGCCCGACCCCGGCGGCGACCAGGGCACCAAGGACCCGCTGGACGACAAGGCCCGCGACGAGGGCGCCAGCCCCGACGGCCAACCGCTCCTCAAGGAGGGCAAGTCCCCTGTCAAGGAGGGACAGCCCCCCGGCAAGAAACCCCCCGGCAAGAAGGACCCCCTCGACGAAGAGCCCTACCCCCTGCTCAGGTGACCCCGACCTCATGGCAAGACCCCCCAAAGGCACCGACAGGATCCCCATCTCCCAACTCGCCGAGCTCGCCTCCCGCAGCTCGCGCGAGGGCGCCGACCCCAGGCGCCCCCAGGGCCCCGTCCACTGCCGCGTCCTGGGCATCGACCCCGGCAGCCGCGTCACCGGCTACGGCGTCGTCGAGATCGCCGGCAACACCCTGACCCACATCGCCAGCGGCGCCATCAAGGCCATGGAGCGCCGCGACACCCTCTTCGAAGACCGCCTCGTCACCATCCACAACGCCCTCCAGGCCGTCATCCGCGAGCACAGGCCCCAGGTCGCCTCCATCGAGGGCGTCTTCACCCACCGCAACGCCCAGTCCGCCCTCAAGCTCGGACAGGCCCGCGGCGCCGTCATGCTCACCGCCCGGCTCGCCGGCCTCGACATCGCCGAATACCCCCCCTCCAGGATCAAGCAGGCCATCGTCGGCTACGGCAAGGCCGACAAGACCCAGGTCCAGAAGATGATCACCCTCCTGCTCGGCATCCCCGCCCCCGAGATGCTCGACACCTCCGACGCCCTGGCCATCGCCATCTGCCACCTCCACTCCATCGCCCCCTCCCGCATGTTCGGCGCCTGACCCTCCCCCTCGACTTTATTCTGAATCTTTCCCCCCGCGCCCTCGTCCTCAAGCCAGCACTTAAACTGGCCGCACCCCCTCCACTGCGGGCTCCCTGGGGTTGTGGCGCTCCTCGCTCAGCGGGTTATGAAGATGAACAACACGATGATGTCCCTGCGCCGCCTCTCCCTGCGACTCTCCACCTTCACCCTCATCGCCGCGCTCGCCCTGACGGCCATGGCCTCCACCGCCGCCGCCGATCACAGGTCCATCAACGCCCACTCCCAGCCCGCCATCACCCTCCAGGCCCAGGGCCTCTCCGCCCGCGCCCTGGAGCAGATGAGCGAGCCCGTCGTCATCGACCGCGCCCTCATGCACCGCGACCTCCGAGGCCTCCAGCGCGACATCCGCGACCTTGAGCGCGTCGCCGACCACGTGCGCGAGCCTCGCCTGCGCGAGGCCCTCTGCGCCCAGATCAGCCGCCTCCGACAGCGCGCCGACGGCCTCCACGCCTCGCTGCGCGAGGCCAGCGCCCTCCAGCCGGTCTCCCAGATCACCGAGGTCTACTACGATCGCGACGTCATCACGACCAGCCCCGCGCGCCTGGACTCGATGATCCGCACCCTCAAGCAGGTCCCCTTCCACGACGAGCGCCTCCAGACGCTCAAGTCCATCGCCGGCAACAACCTCTTCAACACCGAGCAGGTCCGCCAGCTCGCCACCCTCTTCCCCTTCAACGACGACAAGCTGGAGGTCCTCACCCTCCTCTACCCCAACACCATCGACCCCGAGAACTACCACGCCCTCCTCAACCTGCTGCCCTTCTCCAAGGACCGCTCCCGCCTCCTCCAGCGCATCGCCGCCCTCGACTCCAGCCTCTAACCCAAGCACTTGAAATCACACATGTTTTACTCATAAACCTCGCAACCGAAGGCCCGACGAAGGCCCGGCGCGTCAAGGGCCTCAACCCGCACGAAGACCCCTCCCCTCCCATCCCGGTTCAAGTTTAGAAGAAATGGGTCCAGGGGCCCCTGGCCCCTGGTGGGGTCTGGGGTGAAACCCCAGCCGGAGCCCGCCGGATCAGGCCGAGGGGCGCTGCCCCTGGCCGGTCGTCGTGTAGGTCCGGCCCTTCCAGGAGACGCCCTTGCCCGAGGCGATGCGGCGGGCCGAGTTGGCGAAGAGGCCGATGGTCACCAGCATCCCGAGCGGGAAGGTCCAGAAGTAGCGCGCGCTGTAATCGGCCACCCTGAGCCCCCCGATGTACGAGATGTAGGCCAGCGTGACGTTGAGCGCGGCCAGCCCGAGGATGGGATCGGCGATCGGCAGGCCGCCGAGGCCGACCTGGAGGCCCCTGACGCCCAGCGCGATGAAGGGCAGGATGTTGATCACGAAGAGCGCCGCGCAGATGCCCAGCACCAGCCCCACGTTGTAGTGAAGGCCCGCGAAGAGGTTCTTGGTCCACCCCGCCCAGATCTCCGAGAGCGAGGTGTACATCCGGCACGAGAAGAGCTCCCTGCCGTAGACCATGTGGTAGGCCACCCGCTCCTGCTTGCAGCGCCGGGCGAAGCCGACGTCGTCGAGGATCTCGCCCTTGATCGCGGCGTGCCCGCCCGCCCGGTCGTAGCCCGCGCGCGTGGCCATGATGAACTGCCCGTTGGCCATCACCTTGTCGGGCTTCTCGGGGTCGTTGACCTGGGCGGGATCGTTGTTCTGGAGGATGAGGCCGCCGATGACCGGCTGGACCGCCCACTCCCAGAAGCTCGCCAGCGTCAGCCGCCCGAAGACCGACAGCGCCTCGATCTGCTGCGTTTTGATGTACTGGACGGTCTGCCGCACGGCCTCCGGCTCAAGCCGCACGTCCGCGTCGATGAAGAGCAGCACCTCGCCGGTGGCCTCCTGCTGGGCCGTGTGGCAGGCCCAGACCTTGCCCATCCAGCCCTCGGGGCGCTCCTTCCCGCCGACGATGCGGACGCGCGGGTCGCGGTCGGCGCGCTCCTTCGCCTCGGCGGCGGTGCCGTCCTCGGAGCGGTCATCCAGGACGATGATCTCCAGGTCGCGCCAGGTCTGGGACAGGACCGTGTCCAGGCAGGGCCCGATGTGGCCCGCCTCGTTGCGGGCCGGGATGATGACCGACACCAGGGCGCCGCCGGTGGGCGCCTCGGGATCGCGGTCGGCGGTGATGCGAAAGACCATCTCCCGCGAGCGGGTGACGAGCTGGAGCAGGTTGAGCAGCCAGATGAGGCCCGTCAGCGACAGGGTCCCGATGGCGATCCAGGTCAGGGCGGTCATCGGCGAGTGCTCCTTGAGGTGAGGGCGTCGAGGGCGGCGCCGCAGAAGGCGTTCATGGTGCGGCACCTGTGGGTGGGGATCTGGGCCGGGTTGGCGAGGTCGGGCTTGTGTCGGCCGACGAGGACCGAGCGCAGCCCGGCGGCGTTGGCGCCCTCGATGTCCAGCTCGGGGGAGTCGCCGACGTGCAGGACGCGGCTCGCTTCGACGCCGAGGGCGGCGGCGGCGGCCAGGAAGACCTCAGGGCGGGGCTTGAGGGCGCCGCAGGCGGTGGCGTCCAGCACGCCGGCCCAGGGGTAGTCGGCAAGGCCCAGGCCCTCGATCTTGCGCTGGCCGGGGTAGTCGCTGTTGACCACGAAGGGGATGGAGAGCGCCGTGAGCCTGTCCAGCAGGGGGCGAACGCCACGGAAGGGGCCGACCTTGCTCAAGAGCCAGGGCCAGTCCTCGTCCATGATGCGGTCGATCTTGGCGGCGACCTCGTCGGCGGGCCTGGAGAGCGCCTCGGCCATCTGGCGGGCCACCTCGGCGGCCATGTCCTCGGCCGCGACGTGGCTGCGGCGCACGCCGCGCCGGACGCGCTCCATGGTCATCCAGAAGCGCAGATCGGCGGGCTTGCGCAGCGCGAGGTGGACCTTGAGGTGATCCAGCGGGTAGAGCGTCCCGTCCATGTCGAAGGAGACGCCCTCGTAGGGGAAGCCGTCCAGGCTCATCGATGGACCTCCGGCGCGCGCCCGCCGCGCTCAACCCGAGCGCAGCCCCTGAGGCGCCAGCGGTGAGGGGCCGAGGCGATCATCGGGGGGGCTCCGGTGTCAGGAGGGCGGCCGTGAGGTCTTCGAAGGAGCGGACCAGCGGCGGGAGCTTGACCTGGCCGTCGGGGGCGCCCTGGTTGACCTTGGCCTGCCGCCACGCGCCAAAGGCGCCGCGCGCCGTGGGGCGAGCCAGCGGAGGCCCCAGGCGGCCGCTGTCGCGTTTCTCGGCGTACTCGACGTTGACGCCGCGCATGGCCGCGTCCCAGGAGGCCGCCAGGGCCTCGGGGGAGGGGGCGGCGGCGCCCGGTTCGAAGGCCAGGACGTAGCGGGGCGGGTCGGCGAACTCGAAGGTCGCGCACATGGCCTCGACGTCGTGTTGATCGGCCACGGAGGCCGCGGCCGCGACGGCGTGCCCCTCGGTGATCTTCTCGCCGGTGACGCTCAGCGTGCCGCCGGACTTGTAGAGGAAGCGCACGGTCGGGGTCGCGCCGAGCCGCCCGGTCACCTCCACGACGTCCTGCATGTCGTAGCGCCACAGCCCCCCGCTGGTCGTCACCACGATCCTGTAGCGCGCGCCGACCTCCAGCTCGTGGGCAAGCAGCGTGCGATCATCGCCCTCGCCCTCCGGGATGAACTCCATGAAGGGCCCCATGCAGTGCAGGACGCCCTCGGGGGTGCCGGCGCGCAGCGGGATGGCGAAGAAGCCCTCGGAGGCCGAAAAACCAGGGTCGCGCATGGGGATGGAGCCCTCGGGGGTGCTCAAGAAGGGCGCCAGCCTGCCGAGGTAGAGCGGCGCGTGGCCGCCGAGCCAGCAGTTGACCGTGGTGAGCTGCGGCCAGAGGCGATGCAGCAGGCCCTCGGGGCCTCCGACGGCGGCGGCCCGGACGAAGGCGGCCCGCTTCTTGTCCGGGCGCAGCCACTTCTTCATCTCGGCCATCGCCGCGGCGCGGTCGAGCGTGGGCGCGAAGGTGGCCGCCTGAAGGGCCTCGGCGCGGGCGCCGGAGCACAGGACGCCGGCCTCGATGTCGTCGGCGATGGCGTCGATGTCCTCGGCGAGCCTTCGGCAGAGCATCAGGATGGTGCTGGGGTTGGCGGTCGTCAGCGTCCCGACGTCGTGGCGACCGGCGGCCAGCCGCAGCATCAGGAAGTAGCGCAGGTCGAAGTCGCGCAAGCCAAAGAGCGGATAGGGCACGGGGGCGAAGGCGCGGATGAGCTCCGGCTGGCGCATGAAGATCCGGCCCGTGTTCGAGCCCATCGGCAGGCCGCCGGGGGTGAGGTCCTCGTGCATGGGCGAGATGACGGCCATGTGGCAGCCGACGGCGTTGCGCTCGTCGTCGGCGATCATGCGCTCGATCCAGATTCGGCGGGCGCGGTCCGTCTCGGCCTCCAGGCCGGGCGTGACCGGCAACAGCTTCGGGCGCCCGGTCGTCCCGCTGGTCTTGAGGAACATGCTGACCGGCTCGGTCGTCACCCCCCCCCTGGGCCCGTCGGCCCCGGTCTCCACCAGGGGCTCGATCCAGGGCCACAGCGCGTCGTAGGTGACCACCGGCAGCGCCCGGCGCAGGTCGCTCGGGCTCAAGTCGCCCTCGACCCCGTAATGGCGCAGGTAGCCGGCGCCTCGATTGCGGGTCAGGATGTCGCTCAAGCGCGCCCGCTGGAAGGCCTCGGGCGAAGCCTTGCACGCCTCGAAGTCCCGCAGCAACTTCCGGTTGAACATCCGGACGATGGTGTGTCGAAATCCCAACCCTGCTCGCCCGCGACCACCGCCAGCCCGCCCTGGCGCGTCCCCGACCCCACGCACGCGGCGCCCATCCTAGGTCGGCGGGCTCGAAATCGTCAAGGTGACCTCGCCGTGGCCCGAGGCCCGCCTCGCGAGGGGGGTCGCAGGGATCAGGCGAGGATCAGGCGGCGCGGAGGGTCAGGACGGTGACCTCGGGGGGGACGCCGAAGCGCTGGGGGGGTCCCCAGTAGCCGGTGCCCCGGCTGACGTAGATCCACATGCCTTCGAAGAGGTGCAGGCCGGCGTTGAAGGGCTGCGCGAGCCAGACGAGGAAGTTCCACGGGACGAACTGGCCGCCGTGGGTGTGGCCGGAGAGCTGGAGGTCGAAGCCCTGGCGCGCGGCCTCGAAGACGCTGCGCGGCTGGTGGGCCAGCAGGATGCGGGCGTGGGCCTCGGGGGCGCCCTTGAGCGCCGCGCCCGGGTCGGAGGGCTGGCCGGCGCGCTGGCCCTCGCGGTAATCGGTCACCCCGGCGACAAGCAGGCGACCTGCGCCGCGCTCGACCAGCGCGTGGGCGTTGATCAGGGGCTTGAAGCCGAGGCGCGCGACCTCCTCGATCCAAGCGTGGACGCCCCAGTAATACTCATGGTTTCCGGTCACATAGAAGACACCCAGGGGCGCCAGGAGGTCCGCAAGGGGCGCGACATCGGGGCGGCGGTCGGCCACGAGGCCGTCGACCAGATCCCCGGTGATGGCGACGAGATCGGGGCGCGCGGCGTTGGTCACCTCGACGACCCGGCGCACGAAGTCAGCCCGGATCGTCGGGCCGACGTGGAGATCCGAGACCTGCGCCACCCGCAAGCCGTCCAGATCGGGGTGGAGCCCCTTGACGGGGACGTCCACCTCGATGAGCGCGGGCGCCCGCCGCGCCTGGGCGAAGCCGACCGCCGACATGACCCCCGAGGCACCCACGATCCCCGCGTTGGTCAACCCCATCAAGAAGGCCCGCCTCGAGTGAACGACCTCCTGGCCTCCAGGCGCCTCCTTCGCCCTCTCGCGCTGGACGAGCCGGACGAGCCGGACCCCGATCCGGCCGAGCAGGAGGCCGAGGTCGCGCAGCAGCACGCCGAGCAGCACCAGGACGATGAAGCCCATATAGATGTAGGCGGCCCAGAGCAGGGGCGAGAGCGCCTCGGACAGGCCCACGGCGCGCTCAAGGACCAGAACCAACAGGGTCAGGATCGCCATGGAGGTGAGCAGCGCCCACGCGGCCTTCTGGCGGGCGCCCTGGAGCCCTGAGGCCTCGATGAGCCGCCGGCCCATGTAGACGTGACCGCCGCCCCAGAGGGTCAAGACCATGAAGAAGAAGAAGAGATAACGCACGGCCGCCTCCCGATCTGTTCGCCCTGACAAGATGCAGCCGGTTCACCAAAGAATCGCGCCAGAGCGCGCAGATCACCCCGATGAGGTCAGAAGGGGGTCTCGGCCTTGATGCGGCCGTCGTCGTGGTACTCAACCCAGGTGCCGATCTTGTTGTCGTCGAGGTACTCGCCGCTCTCGCGGGTCTGGCCGTTGGCGTACTTGTAGACCCACGCGCCCTGCTTCTTGTCGCGCGCGTAGTCGCCCTTGGAGGTGACGATGCCGTTGTCGTAGTGCTCGGTCCAGGTGCCGGACCTGCGGTCGTCGGTGTACTCGCCCTCGATCCAGAGGGTGCCGTTCTCCCACCACTGCATCCAGAGGCCCTGCTTCTTGCCATCGCGCTCACACCAGATCTTGTCGCCCTGGGGCGGCTCGCTGCCGAGGAGCTGGGCGCCGTCCTTGCATCGCTCGTCCTGGCGTCCGACGGGGGCGGTGGGATCGTTGACGTCGCCGTCGGGGACACCCTCGACGACCCTGGGCGCCTCCTTGGCGCCCTTGACCTCCTGCTCGACGCCGTCGACGTAGCGCACCGAGCGCTCCTTGTTGCCGCTCTTGTCGTAGAAGGTCCACTTGCCGACCTTCTCGCCGCTGGCCATGTCCCCCTCCTCGCTGATCTTTCCCGTGCTGTGGTAGTTGATCCAGGGGCCGTCCATCTTGCCGTCGTCGTAAGCGCCCTCGGCTCTCTTGGCGCCGTCGTCGTAGTAGCTGATGTACGGGCCGTCCTTCTCGCCGCCGTAGTACTCAGCCTCGATCTGGACCTGGGCGTTCTCGTACCACTCCGTCCAGCGGCCGACCTTCTTGCCGTCCTTGTACTCGCCCTCCTCGGCCTTCTGGCCGTTGGCGTGCCACTTGATCGAGGGGCCCTCGCGGACGCCCTCCGCGTCGTCCTTCTCGCACCACCACTCGGTGCCCGAGGGGGGCTTGTCGCCCTTGGCCGTCGCGCCCTCCGGGCAGCCGTCCTCGGGGCTGCAAGGCCCGCAGGCGCAGCCGGAGATCCAGCACGCAGCGATCAGCGTAGACAAGATGAGAGGCAAGGTCGTGTTGTTGATCCCCATGGGGAACGTGCTCCTTCTGGCCGCAGGGACCTCCCCCTGCGCCCCGGTCATATTAATGGACGGAGCCGGTGAGGCTCAAGGGCGCGGGCGCGAAGTCTCCATCGGCGGGCCCGGCGCGGGCGCGGGTGATTTTCGAGGGCGAGTGGTCTAGAGTGTGTCGAGCCTGAAGCAAGGGAGTCGAGATGTTCATGCGCCCTGCCCTGCCGTTGATGTCCCTGATCGCCCCGTTGGCCTTCGCGATGGCCTGCTCGGAGGGCGGCGGCGAGGTCGCCGAGCCGGAGGCGAGCCCCGAGGCGTCCCCCGAGGCGACCCCCGAGGCGAGCCCCGAGGCGGACGTCGGCCTGGACGCCGAGCCGGAGGGCGTCGAGCCGGAGGCGCCCGACGTCGGCATGGACGCCGCGCCCGACGAGGTCGAGGACGTCCCGCCGGCCTGCACGCCGGACCCGGAGATCTGCGACGGCAAGGACAACGACTGCGACGGCCAGGCCGACGAGGGCGAGGACGTGGCGACTCAGATCGCCTCCGACCCTGGGCATTGCGGCGCGTGCGGGCGCGCGTGTGACTTCACGGGGGGGTCTGGGGAGTGCGTCGAGGGGGAGTGCGTCTTCTTCGGGTGCGAGCCGCTGCACCTCGATATGGACGGGCGCGTCGAGAACGGCTGCGAGGTCAGGGCGCAGGAGCCGCGATCCCTCCTGCTCTCGCCGGGCACCCCGAAGAAGGTGCTCGGCTTCGGGCCCTGGGTGGCCGTGCTTGACGGCGAGGCGGTGTGGCTCTACCTGGCCTCGACGGGCGAGCTTGTGGACGTGGAGGTGCTCACGGGGGCCGTGGACGCGGCCTTCGACGAGGCGCGCAGCCTCCTGGTGGTCGTGGGCAAGGAGTCGCTGGCCGTGCTGGACGTCATGGACGCCGGGCTGCGGCACCGGGGTTGGTACGAGGGCGTCGGCAACGACATGCGGGGGGTGGCGCTCAAGGGGCACTTCGCCTTCGTGGCCAACTACTTCAACACCCTCGGGGACAGCCGGGCCTTCGTCTTTGACCTGAGCGACCCCTCCGAGCCCGCGATCGCCCACCGGGAGGTGACGCTGCGCGGCACGACGCACCTGTCCATGCTCGACGAGGATCACCTCGTGACGGTGTCGGTGTCGACGGGCTTGTCGGTCTACGACGTCCGCTACCCCGAGCGGCCCAGGCTGCTCTCCTTCGATTATTACCAGGCGTGGCCCTCTCAGGCGCTGGCGATCGATCGGGAAAGGGCGCTGGCCTACGTGTCGACGCAGGGCGCAGGGGTGCACGTCTTTGACCTGAGCAACCTGGAGCAGGTCGAGCGCATCGGCGAGATCACGGAGCGGACGACGGGCCAGGACAACGTGGCGCTCCTCGTCGAGGGTTCGCAGGTGTGGACGGCGGATTACACGCGGCTGCGGCGCTTTGACATGAGCAACCCGCGCTCGCCCAGGAGAGTCGCCATCCAGTCCCTGACGGGGGTCAGCGCGCTGGAGCCTATCGACGGCGCGGGCGCCTTCATGGTGACGACCTCGCGCTCGTGGTCCTTCCCGATGAACACCTACAACATCAACGGCGGCTCGGTCCACAGAGCGGCGCTGACGGTCGACGGGGCGCAGCTGGAGCCCGATCCGCTCTTTGACGGCGAGCAGCCCGGCGAGCAGGCCCACCTCTACGCGCTCGGCGAGCACCTGCTGTCCATCGACCGCAATGGCCTCTCGACGCTCTACTCGCCCCAGGGCGAAGGGCGGGACTTCGACCTCGGGGCGCCCATCTGGCAGCAATACATGGGGATCTGGTCCGCTCAGGTGGTCGAGGGTCAGCTCCACGCCGTCACGAGCACTTACTCCGGGCGGCTGAACACCGCCGATTACACGGTCTTTACGATCGGGGACCCGGCCCTCGGGCTGACGGAGGTGACGCGGACGCCCTTTGACTGCCTCCAGTCGGGGATCCAGCCCTACAACCTGCGGGTGGCCGGCGACAGGGCCGTGGTGATCTGCGGGGGTTGGGACACGCGCCAGGTGCAGACCCTCGATCTGTCGGCGCCTGGGGCGCCCAGGGGCGCAGGTCGCCTGGAGGGATCGCTGCCGGTCTACTTCATCGAGAGCACCGACGGCCAGCTCGTCACCAGCACGCGGCGTCGGGTCCTGTACCGCGAGGCCGCCCGGCTTGAGGGCTTCCGCCTCCCGGTGGACAACCTGGAGACGCCCAACTGGTCCTTCATCCCGGAGGGCCTGCCGACCGGCATGGTCCGCCACGGGTCGACGCTCTACCTGAGGACCGACCGGGGCCTGCACCTGCTCGACCTTCGCATCGATGACGGCTATGTGCCCGTAGACATTCCAGATTTGCCCGGGCCTGTCGCGCTGGGGGCGGCGCCGCCGATCGTCCTGGGGGATCACGCGCTGCTGGCGACGCGCGCGGGCGCGGTGTTGATCGCCGAGGCCGGCGCCGAGGGCTTCGAGCCGCCTCGCGTCGCGGGTCAGCTGACGCGGGCGCCGATCCACCCGCTGTCGGCGGCGCGGATCCCCGGGGCCATCCTGGCGCTGGAGCGGCGGCGGCTGCTGGTCATCCCGCTGGAGGAGCCTGAGACGGCGGAACCTTGAGCTTCTCGCAGACCCGGGCCAGCCGCTCTCTCGTCTCGGGGAGCCGCTCGTTCTGGGGGAAGATCTCCTCGACCTCGTCGAGCAGGGTCTGCGCGCGCCGCGCGGCCTCGATGGCCTGGGCGGCGTTGAGGATGCCGAGCTCCTCAAGGGGGGAGGTCGACTCGGCCTTGACCAGCTCGGCGCGGGCCTTGTTGAGCAGGTTGTAGGAGAGCATCAGGCGGCTGTTGCGGTGTCCGGGGCAGACCTCAAGGGCTCTTCGGAACCAGGCGTGCTGCTCCTCGTAAGGCACGAAGTCGGCGGCGAAGAGGAGGTAGTCGGCGCAGAGGCTGTTGCGGCCGAAGGCGCCCCCGCCGCGCAGCAGCAGCGCCTCGACGTGCTGGACGAAGGGCCTGGCGGCGTCGAGGAGGCCCTGGAGGCGCGCGGTGTCCTTGATGTTGAAGAGGGGCCAGGACCACGCGACGGCGGTCTCCAGCGCCCAGATCGAGGCGTGCTCGTCGAAGCCGCTGACCCGCTTGAGGTCGAGCAGGATCTTGAAGGGCGCCGCAAGCTCCTCGGGGGTGGCCGAGGTCGGCTCGACGGGTCGTGCGCGCTCGGCGGCCACGGCCATGGCCCGGTCCACGAACTGGCGCCGCCATTGCCCGCAGATCAGCTCGACCTGCTGTCGCAGCAGCGCGTCGCCGTGGCCGCAAAGCAGCGCGGGCCCCTCGGCCAGCACCCTCCAGTGGTGCGACAGGCCCTCGGTGGCGCCCAGGCCAGCGTCGTCGACGCCGTCCATGAGGCTCTGGCCGTGGGGTTCGAAGATCCACTCGGCGAGGTCGAGGTTGAGGCCGTCGGCGCTCTCCGGGGTGCCCGAGGCCAGAGCGATCTCGGTCAGGTAGGCCGGATCGGCCAGCACCGGGGAGAGGTGCCGGAGGCCGCGCTCCCACAAGCTGGCGGGGTTGGCGCCGGGCTGGGCGAGCGCGTCCCAGCCCCAGCGGATGTTGAGCAGCGCGAGGTGGTGGTGCCCCTGGGTGGGCAGGCGCTTGAGCGCCTCGGGCCACTGGGCCGAGAAGCGCGCGCGCGAGGCGGTCGGGTCCGGGTCAAGCAGGGCGCGGGCGAGGTCGACGAAGGCGGGGTCGAGGCGCAGGATCTGGAGCAGGCCGGCGATCTGGCCGGGCCTGTCGTCCGGCCCGAGCGGCTCGCCTTTGAGCTGGCGCATCAGGGGAGGCAGCAGCGCCGCCTCGGTCAAGCGCCACGCCGCGCGCGTGGATCGGTTCAAGGGGGCTCCTGTGGGGACCGTTCGCCGCGTGCGGCTCAGTCCTCGCCCTCGTCCTCGGCCTTGTCGGCCTCGGCGATCTCGCGGATCGCGGTCAGCTCGTCGCGCAGCAGCGCCCAGAGCTTCTCGTTCTCTTCTTTGAGGAACTGGAGGTGGGCGACGGTCTGGAGGTAGTCATCGGCCTCCTTCTGGTTGGTCGCGCGGATGACCACCTCTCCTTGATCGTCGAGGACCATGTAGAAGCGGGTCTTGCGCTCGACGGTCCAGCCGGCGGGCTGGGTCGGGACGGGCCGCTTGATGCGCTGAAGCTGGGTCTGGAGGGCTTCCTTGCCCTGACCCTTGATCCTGAGACGTTCCCTCGCTTCCCTGCAGAGACACCCGTAGCTCTCTCGATATTGCTCGCAGCGCGACCACACGACGGTGGACATCTTCAGCGGGCAGTCTATCGGGGCGTTGATGCGGTTGGTGAGCGTGTCGTTGTGCATGGTCCCCGTGCGGTGTGAGTCAGGCTCTGTCTCTACTTTAAAGCCTCGCCCCGGTTGGAGCAACGATCCGGATCGGTCTGGGTTGAACATTGGGCGGGGCCGGGACGGCGCTCAGGTCAGGAAGCCCTCGACGAGCGCCCGCCATCGCGCGGGGGCCTCGACGGGCAGGGTGTGGCCGTAGCCCTCGATCAGCGCGTGGCGGCCGTCGGCGAAGGCCGCCGCGAGCCCCGTGGCCGAGGCGAGGCTGACGAGCGGGTCCTGATCGGCGGAGATGACGAGCGCCGGGGCCGTGACCCGCGCGGCGTCCTCCTCGGCCGGCGCGGCGCGGTCGAGGCCGTCGAGCAGGGCCCGGATGCCGGCCTCGGTGTTTCGGCTCAGGGTGGCCTGGATCATGGCCGGGATCTGGCGCTCGTACTGCGCCAGGAAGATCTCGCCGAGGATGTGGGGCAGCGAAGCCCAGGCCATCGCCTCAAGGCCGCCGCGATCGAGCACCTCACGCCACGAGCGGACGATCAGGCGGCGCAGCGACGACTGGCCCGAGCCCAGGCTGGTCAGGACGAGCCTGTCGACGCGATCGGGCGAACGGGCCGCGAAGGCCAGCGCCACGCGGGCGCCGTAGCTGAAGCCGCACAGGTGGGCGCGCTCGACCTCCAGGGCGTCCAGCAGCCGGGTCAGGTCGGCGGCGTGGCGCTCCAGGGTCAAGGGCGCCGGGCCGATGTCGCTGCGCCCCTGCCCGCGGGCGTCCCAGGTGATGACCTTGAAGCGCTCGCAGAGGGGCCGCACCTGGCTCATCCAGTTGGCGGTGGACTGGCTCATGCCGTTGAGCAGGACGAGGGCGGGGCCCTGACCGCGCACCTCGTGGTAGAGCGAGAGGCCGGGCTCGATGGTGAGGGTGGGCATGTGGCGGGCTCAAATGTCTTGTAAGTATCAGCGTTCGTTGAGCTTCTGGAGATTGAGGCCGCCGGTGAAGGCGTAGGAGACGAAGTCGTCGTAGGCGTAGACGACGATCCCGAAGGGGGTGTCCGAGACCATGCGGTGGGGGCCGTCGTCGAGCGGGATGTGGGCGCGGATCATGTTCTGGCTGGTGATGAACTCGGGGTCGAACTCCATCAGGTCGAGGGGGACGCCGTCGAGGGTGATCCGGGTGCCGACGAGGGCCACGATGGTGGCGTAATCGAGGGCGTAGGTCGCCGGCGTCAGGAAGTCGTACTCGTCGCGGTACTGCTCCTGGGGCGGGACGAGGAAGAAGGCCGGGTCGCCGGCCTGGTTGCCGAACTGGCGGTTGCCGGTGGAGAACTGGCCGCTCATGAAGGCTCCCAGCAGGAAGGGCTCGGTGCCGCTGGCGGCGAAGCCCAGGTTGGTGCCGAACTCGCAGAACTCGCCGGCGTTGAGCGTGATGATGTTGAGCCGGGTCAGCTTGTCCTGGCAGTCGGGGACGGCCGAGGGCGGCGCGGACTGGGCGTGCTGCTTGATCTCGTTGAAGGGCCTGTCGAGCGTGATCTCGGTGCCGTCCTTCTGAGCCAGGAACTTCCAGTAGGTCGCCTCGCGGGTCCTCGGGGGGCCCTCGCCGCGCATCTTGAGGGGCGCGGCGACGTAGTTGCGCCCCCAGGTCTCGGTAGGGAAGAGCTGCTGCTCGAGGTGATCGCAGGCCGCCAGCGAGAAGGGGATGTTGGTGCAGGAGTGGCCGCCGAAGACCGCCACCGGCGCGCTGGCCTCGATGACCGAGCCGGTCAGGTCGACCTCGGGGATGCCGTCGGCGGTCTCGATGTTGATGACCTCCTGGGCGTCGATGGTGACCCGGATGGTGCCGTTGGCGTCGGGCACGAGGCGCGGGTCGCCGGGCAGGATGCGCGGGTCGCGCAGCCGGATCTCGATCTCGGTGTTGTCCTCGATGGCCACGACCGTCAGGGTCGCCGGCGAGGAGAGGCCGGAGGGCGAGAGCCAGTTGGGGTAGGTCAACGCCATGTAGTTCTCGGTCAGCGCGCCGCGCGGCAGCAGGATCGAGGCGTCGTTGGTGAAGGAGTAGTTGCAGCAGATGGGGTTGAACTGGTAGGCCACCACCGGGCGGTCGGAGACGACGCGCCAGGAGATGCGCGAGATGGTCGAGGTGTAGGCCTCGGGCTGGCGCCGGGGGAAGAGGATCTGGAGCTGGCCGCCGGGCGGGACGCTGACGTTCCGCATGGGGCCGGTCAGCGGATCGCCGATGGGGTTGAAGGCCGCCCCGAGCACCTGGGTGTAGACGGTCTGCGAGGTGAAGGCCTCGCTGGGCAGCCCGACCGGGATGAAGACCTCGGGGATGGCCTCGTGGATCTCGCCCTCGGGGGTGTAGACGGTGACGTTGGCCGGCTCGGCGTTGGGGTTGGCCAGGACGACGGCGAAGGGGGCCTCGGGCGTGGAGGTCTCGTCCTCGTCGAAGAGCAGGTTGTTCTCAAGCTCGACCGGCCAGTACTCGCAGCCGATGTAGCTGCGGGATTCCTCAGCGATCTCGCAGGGATCCAGGCAGGCGCCCTCGGAGCAGATCGAGCCGCTCTCGCAGCGCGCCTGGGGGACGAACTCGTCGCCGGCCTCGTCGCAGACGCCGGGCAGGTCGTCGGCGAGGCAGACGCGGGTGTTGGGGATGCAGGTGACGTCGACGCATTCGGCGTTGCGGCAGACCCGGCGGCCCGGGCAGGTGGTCTGGAAGATCTGGTTGCCGCGGAAGTTGCACTTCTCGATCGCCTGGGTGTTCTCCACCACGCAGCGGATGATCGCGTCGGGGGTGCACTCGACGGGCACCTCAGCGTCGGGTTCGCCGACGTCGGGCTCGGGTTCGGCGACGGGCTCAGGCTCGGGGTTGCCCAGATCGGGCTCAGGCGACGGGGTGTTGTTGTCGTCGCCTCTGACCTGCGGGTTGCCGTCGCCGCAGCCGGCGAGGATCAGAGTTGAGAGGGCGAGGAGCGCGAGCGACCGCGTCAGTGATCGTGCCATGGCCTTCCTTACGATGCTCGACACGCCCGATGCCGGGCGTCATTGCCCAGAGAGACTAGTCGACTGTGACCCTGCGGGCAAGCAGCGCCCTCCCCTGCCCTGCCGCCGATCAGGTTTGCTCAGTGAAGGTTCCAAGGGCCGCGACGCCACGGCATCCCACGCCACGATCGTGCCGACGGCGTATCGCCCCACGCTCCTCGCACCGCTCCGTTGGGGACGGGCTCGTCGGGTGGGGCTAGAGCGCTGATTGGTTTGAGGGACCGAGGTCGTCGAGGCCGACAGCGTCGAGGCCAAGGAGGAGAGCGCAGGCGGGCCTTTGGCCCGTCGAGCATCGACGACGACGGCATCGGCTCTGTCGGACCGATGACCGACGGGAGTCAAACCAATCAGCGCTCTAGTGCCCCATCAAGAAAGTTCTGACCGGTAGTGCCGTTGGAACTTGTCGCGGGCTTTCTCGACCGTGAAGCTCCAACGGATCTTGACGCGCTGCTCGTTACGAGCCTTGTTCCATGGCTCGACCCTGGCGCTGACGGC
>SYOX01000058.1 GCA_005804885.1 Pseudomonadota bacterium | reverse complement strand
CTGATCGCGGCGTCGGAGGATTACGAGGACAGCGCCAACGGGGGTGAGGGCGACGAGGACATCGTGCTGGACATCGAACTGATGGAGCAGCTCATCGAGGTCATCATCGCCAACGGCGGCCAGTCCCCCGAGGACTCCGGCATCGACGAGGATCCCTGGCCCGCCGACTGATACGGAACCACGCTCAAGCCACTTCCATGTTAGGCCACCAGGAAGCCCAAGATGAAAGTGGTTCAAACGTGGTTCCGCATGAGCCCGTCGGCCGATCGCCTCAGGTGCCCAACGACTCGCCTCGCCACCCCGCCTTACCTTCGCCTTCACCTTTCTATCGACGCGCTCGATCCAGTGGCTCGCCGTAGTCGGCTGATCTCTCGCCTTCGCCTCTCCACCGACGCTGAACATGGCCTTGCCGGGAGCGGCCCGATCCGGCGGCCCATCGCCCTTGCTGGGCACGTCGGGATGGTCGCGCGGGTCGCGTCGGGGTCAGCTCGCCGCTGGCCCCGCGTTCGGAGGCGGATCAGCGTTCGATCTCCATGTGCCTGTTGGCAAAGACATCTTCTCGCCGCTGGCCCCGCGTTCGGAGGCGAGCCAGCGATTGATCTCCATGTGCTTGATGATACAGATGATTTTTCTTCAGGATGGTGGAGCGAGGCGCCGCTCGCCGCGGAGGATCAGGGCGCCGAAGATCAGGGCGACGGCGAGGCAGAAGAGCTGGACGAGGCTGAGGGGTCCGAGGTGGACGGAGGGGTCGCCGCGCCACCACTCCAGGGTGAAGCGGATCAGGGCGTAGCCGACGAGGTAGCGCCTGAAGAGGTGTCCGGCGGGCCTGGGGGTGTGCCGGGTGGCGAAGAGGAGCCCGGCGAGCGCGAGGTCGAGGGCGGCCTCGTAGAGCTGGGTGGGGTGTCGGTGGGCGCCGAGCATGAGGACGCCGAGGGGCAGCTCGGTGGGGGTGCCGTAGCAGCAGCCGTTGAAGAAGCAGCCGACGCGGCCGATGGCCTGGCCGATGGGGAGGGCGATGGCGAAGGCGTCTCCGGTGGAGCGGGTGATGCCGACGATCTTCTTGGCGACCTCGACCCCGATGTAGCCGCCGGCGATGCCGCCGACGACGGTCTTGCCGGTGAAGTCGAGGGAGAAGACTCGCGAGAGGGTCTGGGCGAAGTCGACCACGGGCTCGAAGAGGAGCATGCCGAGCTTGGCGCCGACGACGGCGCCGAGCAGCGCGCCGAGCGCGACGGTGCGCTGCCTGGGGTCGCGATCGAAGCCGAGGCGGCGGGCCTCGGCGCGCCGAACGAGGAAGCCGAGCGCGAAGGCCAGCGCGACGAAGAGGGCGTAGGTGGGCAGTTGAAGGCCGCGCCATTGGAGGGTGGGCATCATGGGGGGCTGGCAAGGTTCAGGGGGAGAGCTGTCGGACGAGCACGACGCTTTGGGGGTTGAGGCGGGCGGGGTTGGTCAGCGAGGGGGTCTGGTCGCGGTTCTGGAGGCGCGCGGCGCGGCTGACCTGGGCGGTGACGTGGTTGACGAGCTCGTCGAGGGTGACGTCGGCGTCGGCGTTGGCGTCGGCGCGGCCAGACAGGCCATCGAGCAGGTGGAGGGTGAAGAGGCCGTGAGGGGCGTCGGCGGCGGCGCCGGTGGCCTCCGAGGCGCTGGCGGCGGAGAAGGCGATGAGCGAGCCAGGGGCCTTGACGGCCTTGACGGGGACCAGGGGGCGGGTGCCGGAGGCCAGGACGCTGCGCTCGCCGGCGCCGGAGAAGCACGCGTCGATGAAGGCGAAGGTCTGGGCGTCGGGCAGGGCGCCGAGGCGGGCGTAGAGCTGGCTCAGGGCGTAGCCGCGCGTCTTGAGGAAGGCCGGGTCGGCGTCGTAGGGGACGAGGTAGGCGTCGCCGGTCTCGACGTCGGGGGCGCCGTGTCCGGAGAAGAAGAAGTAGACGGTCGCGCCGGGCTCGCGGACGTTGCGGGGCAGCCACTCTTCGATGGCGCTGGCGACGTCGGCGCGGCCTGCGCGGTCGCCCAGCAGGAGGCGGATGTGCTCGGGCGGGACGCCCAGGGTGACCTCGGCGAAGGCGGCGAAGGCGCGGGCGTCGGCCTCGGCGTGGGTCGCCGCCGGCAGCCCCTCCCGGTAGGACTCCACGCCGACGATCACCGCGAAGGCCCGCCGGCCGTCCGTCCCCGAGCTGGGCGGCTTGAGCGCCTCGCCGCCCGCCGCGCCCGCCGGGCGGGGCGCCGAGGGCCCGGCCTGGGCGTATTGATCGACGTCGACGCCCAGGAGGTCCTGGAGGATCTGATCGGAGAACTGCTCGGGGTTGAGGAAGCCCGAGGTGGCCACGCCGGCCTGGACGACGACGCCGGAGCGCACCTCGATGAGCTGCCAGTCCAGCGCGGCGCCGCTCATGGGGTCCTGGCGAAGCCGCCCGAGCAGCCTCAGATCGGCCTCGGCGGCGGGATCGAGGACGACGAAGCCGAGCTTGTGGCGGACCAGATCGGCCTTGAGCGTGGCGGCGAGGCTGAGGCCGAGCGTCTCGAACATGCTCTCGCTGGAGGGCGGCTTGGGCAGCCCGGCCAGCGCCTGCTTGTCCCCCTCGTCGAGGAGAGCCTGGGCCTGGGCGGCGGCGTGGGCATCGACGAGCCCCTCGTCGATCTCCACCTGGACGAAGATCCGCGAGGCCGGGGGGGTCGACTTCTGCCGAAGCTCGACCCTCGTGTAGCACCCGACCGACAGCCCGAGCGCGAGCAGCGCCACCAGCCCGAGGGGCGCGAAGCGGGGAGTTCTCATGATCGGCACCCTGGCGGGGCGGGGACGGCGGCCCCGCCGATTGAACACCACATTAAAATCACGAACAAGATCAATCACTTGCACACAGGAAGAGAGTCCAGCGCGCGGGCCTGGCCCTGGCGATCGGCGAGGGTGGGCGCGCTGGGGCAGTTGTCGCGGGCGATCAGGCGGAAGCTGTCGCTGGCGGCGCGGGCGCCCGAGGGGATCGACTCTCCCCGGTGCAGGCGCGCGGCGACCTCCTCGGGGACGCGGCAGTAGCCTGACATCGCCTCGAAGCGCCCGAGGCCCTTGGGGCTGGGGGAGGCGATGACGAGGAAGCGCTCCACCTCGCTGCCGGGGGCCGGGATCGCCTCAAAGCCCAGGTCCCCGCCCAGCGCGATCGACTCGCCGGCGCGCACGCGGTCGTCGGGGTGATCCTCATTGGGGAAGAGCAGCAGCGCGCCGCGGTCGCCGTAGAGGTCAAAGACGCGGACGTGGGCCTCGTGCTTGCTGGCGAGCCAGAGCTGGGTGCGCTCGCCGAGGCAGAGGCTGCCGCCGCGCTGGGCCTCCAGGCGCACGGACAGGTCGGGGTCGCTGGGCGGCAGCGCGGCGGCGACGGCGCCGGTCGAGGGGGCGGCGTCGGCGGGGAAGTTCAGGGCGGCGGCGGTGACGATCTCGACGCCGCGCGGGCCTCGGACTCTGGCGCTCCAGATGACCTCGATGACGGCGCGCTGCTGCTCGGCCCGAGGGGCGGCGACGGCGCTGACGACGACGTCGACGCCGGGTGGAAGGTCGCGGCCGTCCCAGGCGCGGGGGATCTCGCGCACGGCGCCGCCGGCCTGGCGCAGGGCGCGCGCCATGCGGCCCTCCAGCCACTCGGCCCGGTCGCCGCCGGCGGCGCCGCTGTCGATGATCTTGTCGATGGCCACCGAGGGGGCCTTTCGACCTTCGAGCAGCTCGGCGGCGGCGCGGCCCAGGCTCTGGTCCAGGCCGTCGAGCGAGGTGCTCTGGCGCCGCCACTCGTCCAGGTCGGCGGCCTCGATGACGACCATGACGCAGGCGTCCCTGGCGCCCTGGCCGGTCTTCCAGGGGCGTATCCGGGCGTCGAGGGCGTCGCAGTTCGAGCCGCCGCCGCAGAGGCGGTCGAGGAGCTTGCGGCGGGCGGCGTCGGTGGCGGCCTGGACCGCGTTGGGGGTCGAGGCGGATTCGAAGGCCGTCTCCTGCTCCCAGCCGGTCGGCGGCACGAGGTTGCCCTGGCAGTCCCACTCCGGGGGGCCGCCCTGGTCGGGGGCCGAGGCGCCCTGGTCCTTGAGGTCGGGCTCGGGATCAGGGGTGTGCGGCGGGGTGGCGCAGGACAGCGCGCCGAGGGCCAGCGCCGTGATCACCAGCGCCACCATCGTCCGCGACGATCGCGTCGGCGGCGCGGGCGACGACGCGCTCGTCAACGCGGCGCCCGTCAACGCGACGCCCGTCAGCGACGCGGGCGTCAGCGACGCGGGCGTCAGCAGCACGGGCGTCAGCAGCACGGGCGTCAGCGACGCGGGCGCCAGCGACGCGGGCGCCAGCGGCGCGGGCGTCAGCGACGCGGGCGGCAGCGCGGGCGCCGTCCTCGCAGGGGCGGGGGCCGTCATTGGAGGGCTCCGAGGGCCTTGTTGATCGCGGCCTCGGTGGCGGCGTCGAGGCGGCCTTCGGCCTTGAGGCTGCTGGAGGTGACCTTGAGGGCCTCGCGGGCGGCCTCTTTCTTGTCGGCCTCGGGGAAGAAGGCCAGCACGCGGGTGGTGAACATGAGGCCCTTGGGGGTCTCGAGCGTCTCGGCGGGGCACCAGCGCTGGTCCTTGACGCGGCTGACGAGGGCCTCGGCGACGGCGGTGATGACCTTCTCGTCCTGGAGGTAGCCCTCGACGGCGGAGGAGTTGGTGATGGAGGCGCTGGTGATGTACTCGCCGAGGAAGCGGACGACCTGGGCGCGGGCGTTGCGCATGGCCAGATCGCGGGCGTCGGCCTCGTTGGTGGCCGGCGAGGAGACGCCGACGAAGAACTTGCCGTCGAGGCTGCTGGGGACGTTGTTGGCCCAGCTGCAGTCGTCGGGGTCGGCCGAGGCGGCCTGCGAGGCGTTGCGGACGCGCTGCTTGCGGAAGGCGAAGTAGACCTCGTCGAAGTTGCTCTGGCGCTTCCAGACGACCTCGTCCTTGAAGTCCACCTCGGCCATCAGGGTGGGGGAGACGCCGTCGGCGTCGAAGTCGCTCTGGGCGCCGACGGCCTGGAAGACGTGGCCGGTGCCGAAGAAGAACTCCCCGATGATGAAGTCGGGGCATTGATCGGGGGCGGCGGCGCAGCACTGGTCGAAGCCGGCCTGATCGGCGATCTCGGCGCGCATCTTCCGGGTCAGGTCGTAGCGCACGCGGACGGTGGAGGTGTCTCCGACGCCCAGGTTTCCGCCGCCGAGGCCCGGTGAGCCGACGGCGAGCCCGAGGTTGGTCGAGGCGTTGTAGTACTCGTCGTAGGTGCCCGAGGCCTTGATCTCCTTGTGGGTGATGAAGGCGCTGCAGCGGGTGGCCATGGCCTCGTTCTCGTCGATCTGGGAGGGGGAGAGCTGGTCGGGCAGGAAGCGGCCGATGTAGGTCGAGGGGTCGTCGTCGAAGGAGGCGCGCAGGAAGATCGACTGGTCGGGCGGCGGGACGGTGATCCCGCGCGAGGGCAGCTTGTCGGGCACCTTCTGGCAGGCGCCCAGGCCGAGCGCGGCGCCCAGCAGCGCGCACGCGGCGGCGGTGGTTGAGCGGGCGAGCCGGGCTCGCCGGGGGGCGCCCGTGGGGGCCTGTCGCGGTGTCGATGTCATGGCTGGTTCCCTGATCGTGGTCTTGAAGCGTATCGGCGGCGATGGGTCATGCTTAGCGGACCTGAACCAGCGATACAAGTCGATCAACGCGGCCTGTTTATTCAAAAATATCGCGCTCAGGGGGTCAGGAGGGCGGCGGGGAGGCCCTGGAGGGTGTCTTCGGACGAGGCGGCGCTCAGGAGCCTCGACGTGGTGCTGTCGAGCCTGTCGCTGAGCGCCTCGCCGAGGTTCTGCAGGAGCTGGATGCCGAGGCGCGGGTCTTTTCGGATGAGGCGCTGGAGGGATTCGAAGTGGACGATGAGGCAGCGGCTGGTGGTCTGGGCCTGGAGGGTGGCGGTCGAGGGCCGCTGGCGCAGGCAGGACATGTCGCCGGCGTGGTGGCCGGCGCCCAGCGTGGTGACGAGGGCGCCCTGTCGGATGACCGACATCGATCCTTCCAGGATGATGATCAGGCTGGTGCAGAGCTCTCCCTCGACGATGGCGTGCTCTCCGGGGTAGAGGATGACCTCGCGGCTGATGTCCAAGACCTGGACCAGGCCGGCCATCGACACCTGGCGCAACAGGGAGACGCGCTGGAGGGTGTCGAACTGGGTCTGGACGCGTGTGCAGTACATCTCCTGATCCAGGGTCAGGCCCTCGTCGGTGGACATGCGCGCCACGACGGTGGTGATGTTGTCCTCGCCGCCGCGCTCCAGGGCGAGGTCGACGAAGCGACGCGGGAGGCTGCGGATGTCGTCCGCGCCGAGGTAGCCGATCATCTCGGCGCCGTCGAGGTAGGTGGTCAGGCCGTCGGAGCAGAGCAGGAAGGTGTCGCCGGGCAGGACGTCGAAGACGAGGGTGTCGACCTGGACCTTCTCGGACTTGCCCAGGGCGCGGGTCAGGACGTGGGCGTAGGGGCTCTTCTGGGCCTGCTCGGGGGTGAAGACGCCGTTGCGGACCAGCTCGGCGGTGAAGGTGTGGTCGTCGCTCAGCTGATGGATCTTGCCGCCGCGGGCCATGTAGATGCGGCTGTCGCCGACGTGGACCATGATCCCCTTGGTGCCGGCCACCAGCAGCAGGGTCAGGGTCGTGCCCATGCCCGCGAAGCCCTGACCGGAGGTGGCCATCTCCCAGATCCTGCGGCAGGCCAACTGGACGGCCTCCTCGACGATCCCGACGGCCTGCTCCAGATCGCCCTCCTGCTCGAAGGTCATCTCAAGGAGGTTGTTCTCGTGCAGCGCGCGCGAGACGATCCGCACCGCGTTGGACGAGGCCACCTCGCCGGCGGCGTGCCCGCCCATCCCGTCGGCGACGATGTAGAGACCCAGCGAGTCGTCGATCAGGAGGCTGTCTTCGTTGTTCGTGCGCTCCTTGCCCACGTCTGAGAGACCAAAACCGTGCGCTCGCATCCGACAGCCCTCCAGCCCTCGGCCCGACCCCTTCAGCCGCGCCACCTCACCTCTTCACCGTTGAGAGCCTGCCCTCAATCAGCGCTCGGCGCAAGCCCGGCGCGACCTGATCCCACAGACGCCAGAGGATTGACGCCGGGCCGCGCTCATCCTTAATGTGTCCCCGGCCTTGAGCGCGCAACGCGCTGGAGGCCCAGGAGCGCGCATGAGCCCGATCAAGACACAGCTGTCGCCGCCCCAGGCCAAGGGGCACACCTCGGTCGCGCGGCTGACGCGCTTCTGGTACGTCGTGGCGCAGTCCGGCGACCTCAAGGCCGGGCAGCACAAGGCCATCGAGCTGCTCGGCGTCCCGCTGGTGATCTTCCGGAGCGGGCGCGGTGAGGTCGGGGCGCTGCTGGACAGGTGCCCGCACCGCAATGTGCCGCTGTCGTGCGGCAAGGTGAAGGGCGAGCACCTCGAGTGCGGCTATCACGGTTGGCGCTTTGACACCGAGGGGCAGTGTCAGGCCGTGCCGGGGCTGGAGCAGGCCGAGCCGAACAAGGGCCGCAAGGCGCCGGGCTTTGCGACGTTGGAGCGCGACGGGCTGATCTGGGTCTGGGGCGAGCCGGACGAGGCGCCGCAGGGCGAGCCCTTCGCGCTGCCGCTGTCCAGCGACGCGCGCTACACGACCGCGATCCGGCGGGTCGAGGCCGACGCCTCGGTCCACGCGACGATCGAGAACGCGCTGGACGTGCCGCACACGGCCTTTCTGCACAAGGGCCTCTTCCGGGGCGCGGGCGAGCCGAACACGATCGACGTGGTGGTGCGGCGCTGGCACGACCGGGTGGAGGCGGAGTACATCGGCGAGCCGCGCCCTGAGGGGGTCGTCGGCAGGTTCCTGTCGCCCAGCGGGGGTCTGGTGACGCACTTTGACCGCTTCTTCCTGCCCTCGGTGGCGCAGGTGGAGTACAGGATCGGGGAGGAGAACCACATCCTGGTCACGTCGCTGTGCACGCCGGTGTCGGACTTCGTCACGCACATGTACGCGGTGATCAGCTTCCGGATGAGGCTGCCCAGCGTGCTGGTCAAGCCGATCCTGGAGCCGCTGGCGCGGTCGATCTTCGCGCAGGACGCGCGCATCCTCAAGCGCCAGACCGAGGTGATCCACCGCTTCGGGGGCGAGCAGTTCGTCTCGACGGATCTGGACGTGCTCGGCTCGCACATCTGGCGGCTGATGACGCAGGCCGAGCGCGGGACGCTGACGCCGACCGAGGATCCGGTGGTCAAGGAGTTCCAGATGCGGGTCTGAGCGCCCGCCTCACGAGGGCTCCCGGCCTCGCCCGGTCAGGGCCGAAGGGTCGGGGGTTGTCAGCGGGTGTCCCAGGGGGGCTCGGCGGGGGGGATGAGCCCGAGGTCGGTCCAGGAGGCGCCTGGGGTCTCGCCGCGGCTGTGGGCGCGGGCGGCCTGATCGGCGCGGCGGATGGGATCGGGGACGCGGAACTCGCCGCCGAGGGCCAGGACGGCGTCGACGGCGTCGAGGAGGCCGACGCGGTGCCCTGGGCTGACGAAGATGGGCTTGACGCCGTCCTGGGGGCAGAGGACGGCGCCGACGGTCTGGCCGTCGACCTCGACGGGGGTCCAGGCGCCGCGCACCAGGGGGGGTTTCTGGGAGAAGCGCACGAGGGTCTCCTTGGCGCAGCCGATCGCGGGGGTGTCCAGGGCCAGCCCCATCCAGCAGGCGACGCCGAAGCGCCTGGGGTGTGCGAGGCCGTGGCCGTCGATGATCAGGACATCGGGGCGCGGAAAGCCTTCGCGGGCGAGGTGCGCGGCGAGGGCGAGCAGGGGGGGGCCTTCGCGGAAGCAGAAGAAGCCTGGGAGGTATGGGAAGGAGGCGGGGGTGACGCCGGCGAAGGTGCCGACGGTGTCGCCGCCGAGGTGGTGGAGGTCGGCGCTGACGTGGGCGTCGTCGCCGACGTACTGGATGTCGAGGGCCAGGACGAGGGCGCCGGGGCGGGGGGTCCAGGCCTGCAAGGGGGGTGTGGGGACGAGGACGAGATCGGCGAGGTGTTGTTGTCGCGCCTCCAGGGCGTCGAGGTCGATGTTCAACAAGGTGGGCCTCATGTGTGGCGCCGCGGGGGCGCCCAACAGGGTATGCACGACGGGGGTGTTGAGAAGGGCTGGCGCTTGATTCCGAGAGGGATCGCGCATAGGTTGTGGCCCGAACTTCATGGGCGCCCAAGAGGGTGAGCGGAGCGGCGGTCGATGGCGATCAAGATCAAGCACAAGGGGCGGAGGCGAGCCAAGGTTCAGGGGACGCCAGCGGTGGCGGCCTCGGAGACGGCGCTGGAGGGCGACGATCTGAGGGTGCTGCAGGAGGCCCAGGCGAGGCTGAACCCGAGGCCGAACGCGGGGAGTTGGAAGAAGATGGCTCGCGGTCTGGCGGTCCAGAAGAACTTCGAGGAGGGCTTCGACGAGCTGATCGAGGAGCACGGGGAGGAGCTGGGCTGGGACTGGGCGACGCTGTGGATCTGCCACACCTTCATCTGCGAGGTGGGCCAGATCGAGGTGGCCGACGAGCTGTACCGGGTGCTCTCGACGCACTTCCCGAGGGATTATCACACGGAGCTCTGCTTCGGGAAGCTGTGCCGGGACTTCAAGGGTGAGTACTTCCAGGCGCGGGACCACATGCGCTTCGCGACGGTTTTGTGGGAGGGCTGCGAGGCCTTCTACCACCTTGGGATCCTGTACGACTTGATGGGGATGCCTGAGTTCGCCTTCGCGATGGAGGAGAGGGCCTTCGAGCTGGCCGACAACCACGGCCAGGTGACCTACAAGCTCAAGGCGCAGCTGTCCTTCAACCAGGCGGTGGCGATGTGGCAGGCCGCGCGGCCTTATGGGGACATCAAGGCGTATTTGCGGCGGGCGCTGGTGGAGTGGCCGGAGTACGACAGGGCCGAGCGCTTCCTGAACAGCCTGCCAGACGACGACGAGGCCGATCCGAGAGGTCGCAGCTCCATGCAGCGGCTCACGGACGACGTGCGCAAGAACATGAACCGGCCCGCCTACCACATCATCGAGCCCGAGATGCTCGGCGACGAGTAGCCTTAGGATCCCCAAGAGCATGAGCGAGAACCAAGCCTCCTTCGTCCTGCCCACGTCCATCGCGGTGCATCGCTACCGGCAGATGCGCGTGGAGTCGATCGTCAACACGCCCTACAAGGTCACGGACGAGAAGTCGCCGGCGGAGTACTGCCTGTCGAGCGACCGGGATCCGGAGCGGACCGTCGGGCTGCTCAACCTGCCCGAGGAGCAGGCCGAGATCGCGCTGGATCTGCTCTCGGATCTGGTCACCGGCGGCAGCCCCGACGAGGTCTACGGCCCGCGCGGGGGCGTGTTGTGCATCCTGATGCCGACGACCTCGCCGGCCATCGACCTGATCTGGCAGAGCATGGAGGCGGGCGTCGAGGGGGCGCCCTCGGTGCAGGCCTTCGTCAACCAGCCCAACGAGCTCTTCGCGGGGCTGAGCCCGGCGCAGGTCTGGGTGGGGGCGGGCAAGCACGAGATGGCGCTGGCCGAGGCGTGGCTGCCGAGCCAGTGGAAGAGGATCGCGGCCAAGGAGTTCCCCTCGCCTGGGGCGGCCAACACGGAGTGGCTCAGCCAGCTCCGGCTCTGGTCGTACAACCCGGCCCAGGGCTACTCGGGCCGGGTGGTGGACATCATCCACCAGGAGCGCAATGAGAACCTGGCCCGCCGCCGCGCGCTGTGCGCGGAGCTGGGCATCTCGACGGTCTTCGTCGCGCCAGACTGAGCCGACAAACGCTTGGAAACATTGAGGGTTGCCAGCCAACAACTGAACATCAGGCTGGCTGTTTTTGCGTGACATTTGACCCGATCAATGGTAGTGTATGGGGGTCGTGGCGTCGCCTCTTCGGACCTTTTGCCAGGGGTCTGAGCGGGGTGGTGGACCATCGGCTTGATGGGGAGAGGAAATGACCGAGCATCTCGATTCGAGGATGGTGAGTGATCTGGGTGTTGACAGCGTCGTCGTCAGCGGGGAGGGCGCCGTGCGCCCGCCTGCGGGGGAGATGGCCTACGACGCCAGCAGCATCGAGGTGCTCGAGGGCCTCGACGCGGTGCGCAAGCGGCCGGGGATGTACAT
>SYOX01000057.1 GCA_005804885.1 Pseudomonadota bacterium | reverse complement strand
TGCGCTTGAGGCCGTACTGCAAGGTTCGATCGGAGGGGATGGAGGGTTTCATCTGGGAGTGCCTTCGGTGGTGGGCTGTGCGCCCGTTGATGGGTCGTGTGGGGGAGCTGGCAGTCGAGCCCACCTGGGACGCCGCGCTCCCGGCGCTCCATACCAGCGCCTCGTCCTCAGGATGGGCGCGCTGCGCCTTGAGCTCCCCGCACGTCCTCTTTATCAACAGCCCCACAACAAGTCGATAATTTTAACAAAACCTGTTGACTCTGAGGGGGGGGGGCGATTAACCTCTCATCACCAACAGAGGAGAGCCCCCAGGGAGAGCGCCTGGAGAGGGTCAAGACCATGTCAGAAGCTTCCTTTGATCGCCTCCAGGCGATCCTGACGCCCTTGAGACCGCAGCGCCGACAGGCCACGGGCGGGTCCGAGGCGTGCGGCTGCAACCCGACCGCGCGGGGTCTGGGCCCTTCGGCGGTGACAACGACGATACGAAAGCGCGAGGTGAGCATGGCGACCGAGACGATCGAGATCCTGCCCAAGACGGCGCTCAGGGCGGCGATGACGCAGTCGCCCGAGCAGGCCATCGACGTCGGCCAGCACAAGACGGGGCTGCTGCAAGCCTGGGTCGATGCAACGGCGGGCGACACGGTGGCGCTGGTCATCCAGCAGGCCAACCTCAACGAGGACAGCGCCTTTGAGGACGTCGCCGGCATGACCCTGAGCCTGGACAGCACCGAAGGCTTCGCGACCGCAGGCGAGAGCCTCGGCGTGGCGGTGGCCGGCCGATACATCCGCTTGAAGATCACGCCCACCTACGCCATGGGCGTCAAAGGGGTCAACGTGCGCGCGGTGCTGCACCTCAACCGAGACTGAAGGAGCTTCCCATGGCTGATTCATGGCAGGTCTTGATGCCCAAGACCCAGATCTTCCGCAGCTTCACCCAGAGCACGGGTCAGGCCATGGCGCTTGACCCGGATCGGCGCACCACCTTGAGGTTGCGGGCCGAGTTCGAGGATGTCGGCGTCGATCAGGCCGATTTGACGATCGAGGTCGAGGAGGCGGTGCTCAACGAGGAGACGGCCTTCGTGGCCAGCGGCACCGCGCCGGTGGCGCTGGGCAACAACGCCGCGACGCCCAACACCCAGGCGGTCCAGCCGCTGGCCTTCTCGGGGCGCTTCGTGCGGCTGAAGATCACGGCGAACTTGAACACGACGACGTGGGCCAACATCCAGGCCGAGGTGCTGGTGCAGTGATCCCCGTGGGTGTCGGCGCAAGGCCAGGGGCTCGATGAGCAGCGAGCAGAAGGACGAAAGGAGAAGGACGAGATGATGACCTGGATCGACATCTTCCCCAAGGCGCAGATGGCCGGCACCTTCGCCCAGAGCGTCTATCAATCGACCGACACGGGCAAGTTCAAGACGGCCACCTTGCAGGTCTGGGCCGACGGGCTCGGGGCCATGGACACGGTCGAGGTCGTGGCCCAGGATGCGGACTTCAACGAGGAGCGGGACTTCGGCGCCAGCGACAACCCGACCGTGAAGTTGGTCGCCGACGGCACCAGCCTGCTGCCGCTGGCCGTCCCCAAGCGCTTCGTGCGCCTTCAGATCGTCCCGACGCTGACGACCGCGGCGGCCATCAACATCCGCGCCCGCCTCCTGCTCCACGGCTGAGGATCGGACCCAGGACCTCAAGGAGAGACGCCGTGGCACTTCACGAGATCACACCCCGCGATCTGACGCCGACGCTCGATGCGCGACTGTCGGCCCTGTTGGACGAGATCGGCGCAGGCTCGGGGACTTTGGCCTTTGGGCGCGGGACGTATAGAATCGAGGGCAGCTACACCGTGGGGCCTTCGGTGTCGTGGTGGTTCGAGCCTGGAGCGGTGCTCGACGTGCAAGGTGAGTTGACCATTCAGGGGGCGATCTTCGCGGCACCCAAGCGCATCTTCGCCACGCGGCTGATCGGAGAGATGGCCACGAGTTCGGTGAACCTTGATGCTAAGAATGGCCAGAAGATCGCGGAGGTCCTGCCCGAGTGGTGGGGAGCTGGACCCCAGCAGAGCAGCGGCCACGGCCTTCAGGCCATGGCCGCCAGCCTTCGGGGTGCCGGTCGCCTGATCATCTCTTTTGGGGCGGAGTTTTACAGCGCGCGCCCGATGCGACTTAACGTCGGTCAGCGCCTTGTATCGTCCAGGGGAGCGACAATCCAGGCCTTACTGACCGATCAGCCGCTGATTGAGTTGAAGCACGAGGGAGCGGACGAGGCGCCGAAGACCTCCTTTGAAGGGTTGGGCTTTGTTGGGGCTGCACACCCGTCACCTGATTCGATGAAGCCTCCGTCAGATCTGGTGGTGGTTCAGAGCTCACAGGGCGCGGTGGTGCCTTTGTCGGTGGTGGACTGTTCGTTTTCGGTCACACGCGGCAGTGGCTTGGTTGTCCCAACGGGCGCGATCATCCAGGCGACCGCGCTGAGCGCGTCGGATTGTGGGCGTGCTGGTCTTGAGTTTCGGCCGTCTCCACAAGAGACCCAGGAGACTCCTGTGACGGTCCTGCAATGGTCCAACCCAACTCAGGGCACAACCCCCCCCTTCGACGCCGCTGTTGTGGTCAACGCCCCTGGCAAGACAGCCATCGTCCAGCTTGCCGACGTCAAGATAGGTGGGCGCCTGGAGATCTCCGGGGACAGCGCCTCGCGCGTCACGCTGGTGCGTTGCAGTGTCAAAGGCGCGCTGGTCTTGAACACGCCCGGCGCCCAGACCATCGCCACGGACAGCGCCTTCAACATGGCTCGCACCAACGCTGATGCCATCGGGATCAAGGCCCCTGCCGTGTCAATATGGAGAGGGTGCTCGGCGGAGGGCTCTTGTGCACAGACAGCCCAGGAGGGGCGAGTCCAACCGACGGCGTCGAGCTTGCCATCCTTGCTCGGGTTTTCGCGTGTCAGGATCGATCAAGATGCCGAAGAGCTCTCCAACGCGTGTTCGGCTCTCGACATCGATTGGGAGAATCGGGCTGGGGCCGTGCTCGTGGCCGACACTCGATTGAGAACGATGCAGGAGCAGGCAAGCAGTGTTGGCATCCACTCGCGCGATGGCAGCGGACCGGCATCGCGTCTGATGGTTGATGGGGCGCGCCTGGAAGGTCAGGAGACAGGGATCAAGCTCAACGATGGCGCCAGTCTCTTGGCTCAACGGCTTGGCGCGATCCCTGAGCGTGCGCTGGCACTGGCTTCTCTCGATGACAGGCCCAACCCTCGCCTGCTGAGAGTTGTTGCTGTGGCGCAGGTGGAGGGCGTTGACGCCCTCGGGCTCAAGCTTCGAGGCGATGGTGCGCTCTCATCGGTGAGCTTCAAGGGTGTGGCCATTCCAGTCTCGGAGGCGCCGCCCCTTGAGTTTGACGCCAGTGAGCAAGGGAGCGTCGTGTGGGGTGGTCGGCTGTTGGCGGCCTCGGAGGCTTTTGCGTTGGCGCTGGGGCGCGGCGAGCTCGACCTGGGTGGCCTGAGGGGCGATCAGATCGTGGTGGACGGTCGCCCGGTGTTGGTGTGCATCACCCCTGACGCTCGACAGGCGCGCTGGCGCCTGGTGGGCTCGGGGGCTCTGGGGCCTTGTTGACGGAGTGGATAAAACGCCATGGCACAGCGCAAGATACGCTGGTTCTTGTGGGTCGGGTGGCTGCTGAGCTTGCCGGCCTGCTTGAGCGATGATCTTGAGCCCTCAAGTCAGATCGTGGGTCTGGACAAGGACTCGGGCCACCCTGAAGAGGACCTCCCCGGCGCAGATGCTTCAGCCTCGGATGCCCTGCCCGACGATGCCACCATCGACCCCCCCCTCATCGATGATCTGGGGACACCCCAGGACGCACCCGAGCTGCTGGCAGATGCCGATGAGCCTGCCCTTGAAGATGCTGGTCTTCCTTCGGACGCTGCCCTGGACGCCCAGCGCACGGACGACGCGCATGTGGACGCTGAACAGGACGTCGCCCCGGTGCAAGAAGATGCCGCCGAGGCCGATGGTTTCGGATCTGACGTCTCTGAGTCTGATGCCGCCCAGGATGCCGACGATCCTCAAGACGCCAGCAACGATGACGCCTCCACAAGGCAGGACGTCCGGCTCGAGGATGTCGAGGACGCGCCCCTGGGGTGTCAGAGCGACGACGATTGCGCCTTGGGGTTGAACTGTTGCCAGGGCCAATGTGTCGACACCACCAGCGACACCGACCATTGCGGCGCTTGCGCAGAAGTCTGCCCCATCGAGTGTGTGCAGTCCGAGTGTCTCAGGGCCGTGCAGATCTGCACCGGGGACTGGACCACGTGCGCGGTGCTCAACAACGGCACCATCCGCTGCTGGGGAGAGCATGTGGGCGCAGAGACGGAGCAGAACCAAGGCAGCAACACGCCAGTGGAGGTGTTCGGGATCGATGACGCCGTGATGGTGGCCTGCGCCCGAGGGCATGCGTGCGCGCTGCATCAGGATGGCACGGTGTCGTGTTGGGGCAACAATGAAGCGAACAACCTGGGCCGACCCGGCGACTACGACATGCGCAGCTTCATCCCGGTTGGGGTCGAGGGCGTCACCGAAGGGGTGTTCATCACGGCTTCGAGCAACGGCACTTGCGTCGTTCTGGAGGATGGCGGCGTGATCTGCTGGGGTCAGAACCAGGGTGTGCGCTTTGGACTGACTTCGGATGGGAGCGTGAGGAGGATAAGAGAACACAGCGATGTCGTCGGCCTCTCCTTGCACCACAGCCAGGGCATCTGGCTCCACGGCGACGGAAGCACCACTGTGACGGGCGCGCTGACCTTTCCACCTTTTCAAGCCTGGACGCCCGTCCCCGGTGCCAGCTTCGAAGCCGTGCTTGTTGGGGCCGGCATTTTTCATGTGTGCGTTGTCGATCGACTCGGTGATCTGTGGTGTTGGGGTTACAACCATCATCATCAGGTCGGCCCATCCTGCACCGATGGTGGCTTCTGTCATGTGCCTCAGCGAGTCCCAGAAGCCACCCAGGTCGTCTCCCTCTCTCTGGGTGACGAGCACACCTGTTTCGTCAATGAGCAAGGACAAGCCTTCTGTTTTGGAAACAGCGGAGGGTATAGAACGGGTTTCAGTACTCCGTCTGAAATCAGAGGGACACCCAGACTGGTTGAGAATCTCCCTGAACCCATATCACATGTGTCGGCTACACAGAGTTACTCTTGCGCCTTGTCGTTCACAGGGCAGGTATATTGTTGGGGTGCCACGCCCGGACCCCGCACTGGCCTGGCACAACCGATCGAATGGTGAGACATGTCTTCGACTCTGTCATACGAACCCGGTCGTGTCCTGAATGTTCTCACACAAGCACCCGCGCTCGCAAGCAAAATCAACAATCCAGAGCAGGACTGTGGTCCTGAACTGCGCTTTCTTATCAGCCTTGAAGAAAGCCGCGACGAGCAAGAGCGGAATACAATTTTCTACTTTGCTCACGGTGACTACTATATTCATCTCGTCAAAGATGCTGCGGACTTTATCTTCCCCGAATGGCTTGGTTTATTTTTTGAATCGTCTGCGCGTTTGATTCCAAGAGCGGTTGAAATTGATCCAGATACCGAGATGCCTTTGGTGTTGACTCGTAGTCGAGTCCATCTGTTGTGTAGTACTGGTTGTTGTGATGTCGAGGCCAATGCCGAGCGCAATGATCGAAACAATGATGCGACAGAATACAGGGAGTTGCCGGCGGCGTTCAGGGTGATCATCGAGGGTCAGGTTGCCGCAGGTCTGGAGCAAGTCTTTGTCGTTGACGCCTTTCGAGAGTTTTGCCGGAAGACCATTCATATTCCAGTGGACAACAACGACCCCGTCATCCAACGTCAGGGGGGGCAATGCATCAACCCGACCGCAAGTATCTCGAACACCCAACGAACAGTGGCCGTGTCGGCGATCGTGGGACCCCTGGCAGAAGAGATCATCTACCCCCACTGGTGGGGTTCGTCGCGGCATCGTCAGGAGGTGGATTACGACGAGTATCTCCGGTTCGAGGGCTCCAAGAGGATCTGGGAAGTCTACAACACGACCCCTGACAACAAGGCCCTTGATGCCTGCTTGCTGGCATCGAGACCAGGGCAGACCGTGCGCTTTGTTGGCGAGCATACGCTGATCAGGAGTTATATCCGTTCAGGTCGGGAGTTGGAGGGGTATACCGCCACGATCACCCGTCCATCGTTGGAGCGCTTGGATGAATCCCTCAATGTCTCCACCTCGACCCTGGACCAGATGTTGGTCTCGATCAACGCCCTCAAGGCGTCCTATCAGCGCCATCTGCGCACTTTTGCCCGAGGCACACAGAACAGAGCTGCCCCTGCCGTCCACCAAGCGCTCCCGCCGCCCTTCAAGAACACGCGTATCAACGATATTGGTGTTGACTTTCCGTTGGCTCGAGATCTCAACCAGGCTGTTTCGCTGGCCAATGAGCTCCTCGCTCAGTTCCTGCGCCACCGCTCGAACAGGCATCATCATCCTCTGGGGCTGAATGTCATTGTGGATGACTCGGAAGCAGAGATCGAGCGTCGAGTTATATCTCTTGACATCCCCGATCAAGAATTGAGAAGAAGGTTGGTTCAGGCGATCAACTTCATGCTGCGGTCATTTGTTGTACATTTTCTGGACACAGATGTTCACTTTAAAGCTGACATTAACAACCTGCCTGGCTTCGTACCTCAACAGTCTGATCGCACCTTTACGACCGAGGAATTTGCGCGCGATACGCCTGCGTGTGATGAACGCGGTCCAGAGAGAGTTTCCTTTCGAGGGTTCACTTTTCAAGTTGATCCCCTGAGTCAAGGACCTTTCAATGGGTTTGAACTTGAGCAGGCGCCCTGGATCTTTCTTGGCGCCTCAGCCAATACCCAGGGGGTCTTGACGGCCAAGGTTGAAGATTGTACCTTCTCAGGCTCACCAAGCGATGGGGTTTCTGTTCACAATCATGTTGTTGCTGTCATCAGTCGATGTCACGCCAAAGATTGTTTTCGGGCCGGATTTACCATCACGAGCGGCAACTCCAATGTCAAAATATCTGAGCTTCTGACGCAAGGTGGACCAGAGCTTCGGAGTGGCATTGACGTGGAGGTTGATCAGTTCAAGAGGGGTATACGATTTTTGATCGAGCGCGATGCTCCAGGCCCTGTCGATTCAACCTACACTCTTGTTCTCCGCAATGTATATCTGTCGCGAAACCTTCAATTGACAACTGCTAATGGCCTCGACACTCTCAGCCAACCTTCATCGGTGAACGCTGAAGGGTTGGTCTGTGACGCAGGTCCCTACCTCATCGAAGGGACCCATACTCGAATGAGCTTCGTGGGGTGCAAGCTGACCAACAATGAGATTCTTGGTGAATCTTCTGCAAGCAGCGGCGGCACCAGGTTGGGTACCCTCTTCTTTGAAGCGGATGTCCCAGCTCAACCGATCCTCTTCGATGCGTGCATTCTGTCCACGCGGCCTATCGGTCTGGTTCAGGGCAAGGGTATTCCTGCTTCGCGTTTGACCCCCGACGATATTGAACAGATCCATGAGTATGGAGCGCTGACCATCTTCATCAATCGTGCCACCGAGATCGATGTCACTGTGCGCCATTGTGTCTTCCACGCTGATGACGTCAACGCGGTGGCAGACAAGGCCCACAATGACCTCCGTGCCGATGTGGACTACAGCCGATTCTTTAGATTCGATGGGGGGATTCCAGCTCACAGACGGCTTGGGTCAATGTTTGAGACTGCTGGCCTTTCCCCTCCGAACTTTCTGCTCGCAGGTGTGCTGTTGTTCCCACCACTTCGTGGCGTCCGAGCCACACGGACTCATTTTCGCGTGGTGGTGGATGGCTGCCTGATCACCTCCTCGTTCAACGTTGGCGTCCTGAGCGTCGATCAGGCCGCCGTTGAAGTGCGCCACACCTGGATTGACAGCGCCGTGAGCTTCGTCTGGGGCGGAAGAAACAACCCTGGGCTCGATGTGTTGATTGAGCAGGTCAACCTCAACGCCGATCGCTTCATGCTCGTTGATCTGTCGGGTGTTGGTCGGCGCACCATCGAGCACAGGAACGTGGAGTTGACCGCAGGCGACGCGACGTGGTCCTGGTGGACCGATCCGCGCTTTCAGCCGGGCACCATCAACTATGCAGGACACCGCACCCTGACTGGCCCGCTGAGCCCTCGACCTTGCGATGTCGAGGCGGACCTTGATCGCGGCTCCGATCGACGTTTTGGCCTCCAACTCGGGATGCCCGGCGATCAACTCAAGGTCGTCGATCCAGCAGCCCTTCAACCTGCCGTCTGGCTCAACACCCAAAGCGGTGAGCCCTGGATGCCGAGATTCTTCCCAGACTGGCGCCTGCTCTGGGTGACCCGATGATCCACACGGCGTCCCCTTCAACTCTCGTTCGCCCTCTCGCGAGTGTAACCATTCACCCTCCCTTGGACCTTGTCATGGTCGGCCTCGACGCCATCGTCATCCCAGCCCTCCGAAGCAATGATCCTGGTCGATCCCGATGAACACGAGGCGCAGACGATTTCGGTCCCGTTGAACTTGACCGCTGAGATCCATCATTGATCCCCTTTTCATCGAGATCGAGCAGGGGTCGGATGGTTATCTTCAGAGAGCTTTTCGAAGTCTTCACCTCGCCTTCTGAAGTCCGCAAGCCACCTTCGTGAGGGCGCGGGCCGATGGCGGCGTGCTTGGAGGCGGCGATCGGGGGATCGTCGAGTTGGCGTTCGGCTGGGTCTGCCCGGTGATCAGCTCAAGATCACCGATCCGGCCTCTGGAAGCCCTCTGGTCTGGGTCAACGCCCAGTCAGGACAGCCCTGGCGCCCAGCCCTCGATCCCGACTGGCGCCTGCTCTGGACGGTCCAATGACGGCTCGCGCCCTGGCTTCTCGGGGCGCCTCTCCGCTCACCGTCACCCGCTGGATCTGCCTCACGAGCTGCCTGACTGCGGCGCCAGAGCGCTCCGCCTCTTCGATCCTCATCCACCCGTCCGCAGGCCGAGGTGGGATCAAGGGCGGGTGAAGGTGTGGGGGCTCTCCCGGGCGAGTCGCCCGATCGCCGCTTCAGGCTCACTCGGAGGCGGGGATCGGCGCCTGGACGTGGCGCTCGACGCGGTCGGTCCAGGGCAGCGCGGGGGCGACGTCCAGGCGCCACATCGGGCGGTCGCCCCGCAGCGGTCCGCCCCGAAAGGCCTCCTCGCCGGTATCCGAGACCAGCCGCAGGGCGACCTCGGAGTCGGCCGGGCAGGGCAGCGCGACGATCGTGGCGAAGCCCTTGGACAGCAGCCAGCGGCGCAGCTCCTCGACGTCGCGCCCCTGGACCTGGGTGACGATGAGATCGAGGTCGGACAGGGCGACGAGCGCGACGCGCGCGGGCGGCGGCTCGGGCAGGTCGACGCTCTTGCCCTTGTCGGCCAGCAGGGTGACGGGGACAGAGGCGTCGGTCGGCCGATCCGAGCCCTCCTGGGTCGGCGCCGAGGGGTCGGCGGGGCGCAGGGCGCCGAGATCGTTGAGGGCGAGGGACATCCGGTGGCTGGCGGCGCCGGGTTCGAGGTTGCCCAGCAGGACGGTGTGGGGCTGGGTGGGCGGCGGGCCGCCAAAGGGCGGCAGCAGCGCTCCCGAGGCGCTCTGGCGCGGCAGGCGGGTCAGCTCGGCGTGGGACTCGCCGCCGCCGAGGGTGATGTCGGCCACGAGGACGCGGGCGGGCTCGCCGGGGGCGGCGTCGCCGTCGTGGCCGCTGCCCAGATCGGGGTGCCGCCAGGAGAGGCCGGTGAGGTCTTCGAGGCGCTCCAGGGGCAGGGCGCGGTGGGTGAGGTAGAAGAAGTCGCGGGCGTCGCGCTGGATGTAGCGCGGGAAGTTCATGTGCCACATCTTGGCGATCATGCGGGCGGCCTTGAAGTCGCGGCCCTCGATGTCCTGGACGTTGTAGAATTCGAAGCCGGAGTGGCCGGCGTTCATGTCCAGGTGGATGCCGTGTTCGCAGTGAAAGGCGAGCATGGCGGCGCCGAGCATCTCGGCCGAGACGCTGGCGCCGAAGAAGTAGGCCATGGCGCCGCCTTCGAGCAGGCAGACGCCCGTGCGGACGGTGAAGACGCCGTCGGCGGTCGAACCGGCGGTGCTGCCCCACTTCAAGCGGCGGGCGGGGTTGACGCGGCCGCCGTCGACGAGGGGATCGAGGTTCTGTCGCATGCCGAAGACCCAGCCGGGCACGGCGGCGCCGGGGGGGCGCATGTACTGGTTCGGCGGCGGCCCCCCGGCGGGCCAGGTCCCCATCAAGGCCCGCCCGTCGTCGGTGGCGACGAGGGTGGCGGCCAGCCCCATGGGCGGCGAAATCACGGCGCGCTCCTCGATCATGCCGTAGGCGCCGTGCTTGCTCTGGAAGCCGCCGTTGAAGGCGCCGATGAGGCGCGGGGTGATCTCGGCGCGGCGCGGGATCTGGCCGGTGCCCTTGAGGCCGGTGCGGCTCTGGGGTTCGCGGGTGCCGCCGACGACGCCGATGTGGACGCGGCTGGTGTCCCAGGCCGTGACGCTGACCTGGGCGTAGTGGCGGGCCTTGTCGGGCCGTATCCAGCTCTGCACGAAGACGATGGAGCCGTCCGCCGAGGGGTTGATCAGCGAGGTCATCGGCACCCACTGGCCCTCGCCGGGGCCGACGTCCTTGAAGATGGGGGTCGCGGCGCGGGGCGGCCACAGCCTGCCGGGGCGGCGGTCGGCGGTGGGGCGCCAGCGGCGATCGCCGTCGGTGGGGTTGAGGGCCAGCAGGGCGGCTCGATCCTTCTCGGGGTCGGCGGCGGCGGCCAGGACCGGGGCCTCGACGGGCGGCTGGCCGAAGATGGCGGCCTGTCGCTGCTTGCCCCAGTCGAGGAGATCAAAGGCGAGGTCTTCCAGACGGGCGATCTTGGCGGGGCCGACCCAGGAGAGATCGCGGACGGTGTCGACGAGCCAGCCCAGGTGAGGCCGCTGCCCCTTGACCTGGGCCAGGGCGTTGGTGGTCGGGGCGCTCTGGCGGCTGGGCAGGAGGCGAGGGTCGCCGTCGAGCAGGGGGGGCAGGTCCAGGCGCCAGAGGGCGCCCTGGTCGTCGCCGAGGTTGAAGGCCCGGCCGCCGAGGGGGGTGGCGTGGAGATTCTTGAGGGGGGGAGAGAACATGACGCGCAGGCGGCTGATGCCCTCGGCCTGCCCGGTCTCCTGCCAGTTGCTCACGCGGTTCTTGGCGCGGTCGAGCGCGCCCCAGCCTTCGACGAGGCGCTCGGGCTCTCCGGCGAAGTCCAGGGCGACCAGCCCGATGATCTGGCCCTCGTGGCGGGTGGAGATCAGCGCGATCTGGCCGTCGAGGCCAATGAGGCGCTCGTCGGCCTCCTCGGTGCCGGTCAGGTCGAAGACCGGCCCGACGCGGGTGGGCTGTCCGCCGGGGGGGCGCTCGACGGTGACGCGGAGGATCTCGGCGTCCTGGGCGGAGCCCTCGGCCAGCGCCTCGATGATCACGGCGAAGCGCCCGGCGGCGGCGGGGTCAAGGTCGTCGAGGGGGATCGCGGTGGGGGCGCCGCGGGGGCGCCAGCCGGCCTCGGCGACGGCCTGGGCGGCGACGGCGCGGACGCCGCCCAGGCCGTCGTCGGCCTCCGGGGCCTGGTGATCGGCGCCGCGCTGGAGCCCGAGGCCGACGCACAGGGCCAGGGCCGCCGACAGGGCGATGAGCCGGGCCCGCGCCCGGCGTGGTTGTCCTTCCTTCCAGTCTCTCATGGGCCTCTGCTGCTGGGCTCTGCGGCCGCGCGGCGCTGTTCCAGAACGCTGATGGGTTTGACTCCCGTCGGCCAACGGGCCGACAGGGCCGAGGCCGTTGTCGCCGATGCTCGACGGGCCTATGGGCCCGCCTGCGCTCGTCTCCTATGCCTCGGCCCTGTCGGCCTCGTCGGCCTCGGTCCCTCAAACCGATCAGCGTTCTAGCGCAGGCGGGCCCGCCTGACCATCCCCGGAGGGATCTCTCAAGCGCAGAGGGTTTCTATCATTCCAAGCGGCCTTCGAGCGAGGGGATGGACGCCGATCTCATCGGCGATCCCCTCGGTGACCTTGTCGGCGACCTTGTCGGCGGCCTCGGCGGGCTCCGATCGGCCGCCCCGTCGTCGCCGTCGGGAGCTGGAACGGATCGTGGAATGAAGGTCGGGGGGGGGCGTCGGGCGGTTTGAGCGCGGCGGCCCAAGAAACCTCGGGGCTGGTGCGTTGTCTCAGTGAGGGCGCCGGGTTCGGGAATGTCGTCGCGCAGGCGGCGACGTTCAAGAGAGGCGGCCTGGGTGGGCTTCGAGGGTCGCGAAGAAAAGTTAGATCGCCGGTCGACGCGGGCCGTTCTCAGAGCGGACTGCTGGACAGAAAAGTTGTTGTGGATCAAGCAAGGGAGAGAGGCCGTGAAGGGGAACAAGACGCTCGCAATCTTCGGTGTCGCCGTGTCGCTGCTGCTGGCCGCGATGGTTTTTGGGCTCGCCCGCAACAAGGGGACGGCGGTCAACGTCCCGACGCCGCCTGTGACGCTGCCGACGCCGCTGGTCGAGGTCGGCGCGCCGCACTCCAGCGGTCAGGTCGGCGAGGCGCTCAAGATGACGGGGCGGCTGAGCCACGGCCACCTGCTCAAGGGCGCCGAGAGCAGCACGGCCTTCCTGCTGGTGGACGTGGACGCGGCCACCGAGGCGCTCAACAAGCAGGTGCCGCTGGATCTGGCGATCGTCGTTGATCGCAGCGGTTCGATGATCGGGGACAAGCTCGACGAGGCCCGGCGGGCGGCGCGCGAGCTGGTCGGGAAGCTGCGCCCCGGCGACAGGGTGGCCCTGGTGAGCTACAGCACGAACATCACCATCGAGGTGCCGCTGGTCGACGCCGAGAGCGGGCGCCAGAGCCTCCTGAGCGCGATCGACGGGTTGACGGCGGTGGGCGGCACGCACATCTCGGGGGGCCTGGAGACGGGCCAGCAGATCCTCAAGGGGGCGCAGTCTGGCAACCGGGTGCGCCGGATCATCCTGTTGAGCGACGGCCACGCGACGGCGGGCCTGACGGAGCCCGCCGAGCTGGGGCGGCTGGCGGCGCAGGCGCGGGAGGCGGGGATCACGATCACGTCGATGGGCCTGGGTGTGGATTACAACGAGAAGCTCATGGCCGAGATCGCGCGCCAGGGCGGCGGCAACTATTACTTCATCGAGCGCAGCGCGAGCCTGTCGGAGACCTTCGACAAGGAGTTCAGCACCTTGACGGCCAGCATCGCCCGGGACGCGGCGGTCGTCGTCGAGCTGGCGCCGGGGGTGGCGGCGCGCCAGGTCTTCGGCTTCGCCCACACGATCGAGGGGCGGCGGATCACGGTGCCGATGAGCGAGTTCTACGCGGGGCAGAACAAGTCCCTTCTGGTGGAGTTGAGCGTGGCGGGGGCGGCCGAGGGGCTGGTGGACGTGGCGAAGCTGGAGCTGGCCTACCTCGATCTGAGGAGCGATAGCCCGGCGCGCTTTGAGCTGTCCCTGTCGATGGCGACGGCGGACGACGCCGAGGCGGTCGAGGCCAGCCGCGATCGGGAGGTCTATGTGAGGCGCGAGCAGATCCTGACGGCCTCGGCCTACGAGGACGCGATGCAGCGCTACGAGTCCGGCGAGCGGGAGCAGGCCCAGCAGATCCTCAGCGAGCGCAACCGCCAGATGCGCCAGAGCAATGTGTGGCTCAAGTCCGAGACGCTCGACGCCGAGGCGGCCTCGGCCGACTCGACCCTCGGGGATCTGGGCAACTTCGGCAGCGGCAGCGCCGAGGGCAAGGCCGCCATCAAGTCCAACAGGGCCCGCAGCCTCAAGCTCCAGCTGGCCAAGTGATCGCCTGGGGGCGCCGCGGGGCGCCCCTTCGTGTGTCGACAGGCTCTCAACCTCAGGGACGAAGAAAATCATGTTGGGTCAGCTCCACTTCGACGATCACACGGGATTCCAGCGCAACACCATCTACTGGACGATCGCGGGGGCGGCCGGCGCGCTGCTGGGCCTCGTGGCCAGGACCTGGATGGTCGAGGGCTTCGATTACGCCTGCCTCATGGCGCTGACGGGGGCGGGCATCGGCGCCGCGGCGGGCCTCTTGCGCAGCGATTACAACAAGATAGCCGTCGGCGCCATTGCGGGCGGGGCGCTCGGCGCGCTGGCGGGCGCGGTGGCGACGATCAGCGCGCTGGGGGCCACGGCGGCCTTGACGGGCGCGGCGCTGGCGGGGATCGGGGCTGGCCTGATCTGGGGGCCGGAGGCGGCCCCGAGGCCGGCGCGGGCGGTGGCCTACGGGCTCATGGCGGTCATCGGGCTCTTCGTGTCCACGAAGCTCTTCCTGACGGCGAGCCCGATCTTCGAGCTGTTGGGGCAGCCCGGCGCGCAGGACGCGGCCACGGGCGCGACGCTGGGCTTCTTCTTGAGCCTGGGTGGGACGGTCGGGCGGCTGACCCTGGATCGCGACGAGGTCAAGCACCTGTGGAGCGAGACGCGCGAGTCCCTCAAGGGGGACATGGCGGAGCTGGCCCAGCAGGGCGTGACGCTCTACGACGAGATCATCGGTCGGCTCAACCGGCGCAGCAAGGAGGGCAAGGATCTGGCGATCCTCGACGAGGCCCGGCGCGTCTCGAGCGAGACGACCCAGCGCTTGATCCTGCTGGCGAGGCGCTGGTGCGAGATCGAGGGGAGCGTCGACGGGACCGCCCGCCCTCGGCTGGAGGCTCGGCGCGAGGCCCTCGAGGGGAAGATCGCCACGGTCAAGGACAGCGTCATCCGGGCCGAGTATCAGGCGGTGATCAAGACCCTCGATGAGCAGCTGGCCGGTTTTGACAAGATCGACATCGCCCGCGAGCGGCTCGTGGCCCGGATGCACCGCTGCCTGGCGAGCCTGGAGCGGGTCAGCCTCATGGTCCTGCAGCTGTCCACCTCGGACGCCCAGGACGCCTCCTTGTCGATCAAGCCCGAGCTGTACAGGCTCGACGAGATGAGCGACGAGCTGTCCTGGAAGACCTTGAGCATCGACGATCTGTGCGGACCCGATGAGGCTTCGCCCCCCGAGGGCGTCGAGGCCCTCGATGGCCTTCCTGCGGCCGCAGCGGCGACCTCGGCGGCCGTGGCCCCGGCCGAGCCCGCCGGCGAGGTGAGGGAGCCGACGCTGGCCGCCGTCGAGGCGGTCGATGAGGCGGTGGAGCAGGAGGCCGTGGCCGAGGAGCGGGCCTGATCCGAGGGCTCATACCCAATCACAGCCGAGAGACTCACTTTGTGGCCGGTCCAGGCGGCGGCCTGAGCCAGGGCCTTCAGTCGGCGGTGCGGTGCACCAGCCTCGCTCAGGCCCAGGCCCAGGCCATCCCCCTGTCCTGGCCCACAAAGCAAGCCCTTCGTCTGTGATTGGGTATCAGAGCACGGCGCGCCACTGGTCCTGGGCGCTGTGGAAGAGGGCCTGGGCGGCGAGGTGGACGAGGGGTCGGGTGGCGGAGACGCCGAGGATCTTCAGGTCGGTGTTCCAGGCGGTCTGATCGAGGCGCTTGCCGAGGATGACGGGCGCGGAGGGCTGGCGGATGGCGGCGGCGTTGGCCTCGAGGATGGGCAGCGCGACGAGGTCGATCCCGCGGCTTGGGGCGATGACGGCGGTGCGCCGGTCGGGGAGGCGGACGATCGTGCCGGGCGGCGTGGGGCCGAGCCAGGCGGCCAACTCCATCAGGTGAGGGCGTTCCCAGGAGAGGCGCTCGGAGACTCTGTCCAGTCGGCGCGAGAGATCCTGGAGGGCGACGGCGGCCGGCAGCGGCGCGTGGGGCAGCTTGCCGCTCATGGTGCCGTCGATGTGCCCGGCGAAGTCAGCGGACAGGTGGATGAGCTTGGACATGGAGGGGGTCTTGAGGCCCTTGAGCTGCTCCTGGTCGGTGTTGGCGCCGACGAGCGCGGCGGTGTGGATGGCGCGCACCTTGAGGGAGGTCAGGATGGGCTCCTGGGTCAGCAGGTGGAGGATCTCCCAGTCGCGGCGCTCATCGACGCGGACGAGCTGGGTGAAGCGCTCGCGCAGGCCGTAGGCGAAGGCGGCCATGCCGATCTCGGCCAGGGCGCGGCGCCGGGCGCCCTGGTGGGTCGCCAGGCCCATGGCGGTCAGGACCGTGTGGGCGATCCGGCGTGAGGGCGAGGGGTCGCGTGCGGCCAGGAGCATGCAGGCCTGAAGGAGCCCCGTGTCGGTGTCGAGGCACTGAGAGATCTGCTGGATGCTGCGCAGCAGGGCGAGCGTGGGCAGCGGCCTGACCCCGGCGCGGAGGTCGGAGCTTGCCCGCACAAGTCGAAGCGCGGTCGAGGTCAGGTTGACGTAGCTGCCCAGGCAGGCGCTGACGCGGTCGCCGTCGGAGACCTCCTCGTCCTCTC
This sequence comes from Pseudomonadota bacterium, assembly GCA_005804885.1. Taxonomy (GTDB): domain Bacteria; phylum Myxococcota_A; class Bradymonadia; order Bradymonadales; genus SYOX01. Next base: position 13,880 of record SYOX01000057.1, on the reverse strand, counting down.
CAGGGAGGGGCTGGGTGCCGATCCAGCCCATGCCGAGGTCGTTGAGCGTCTCTTCGAGGGTGGCGCGGACGCCGAAGCCGCTCAGGAAGCCAGGCTGGGAGTCCTGAAGCTGTCCCGGGACGCCGAGCAGGAGCTGAATGCCGTTGTACTGCGGGCCGTCGGGCAGGTTGACCACCTCGCCGGGCTCGCCGAGCTTGTGGACCTCGGCGGGCTCCATCGCGACCAGGCGCCTGAAGAAGTGTCGGATCTGGTCGGCGTCGGGGATGAGGCGAAAGACGATCCCTGCGATGCCCTTGCCGCCGAGGCGCTCGCGGAGCCTGAGCGAGGCGTGCAGGATCTCCTTGGTGTCGGCCAACTGCAGCTCGTTGACGGTGGGCTGCTTGTTGAGCCACTGGACCGAGATGCGGCCGCCCTCAAGCTGGAAGAGGCCCGTCAGCGCGCGCAGCAGGTGGGTGATGGCCTCGCGATCGCGCGTGTAGGTGTTGTTGGTCGGCTGCGAATCCCGCTCCTGGGTCATTCGTGCCAGCGACAGGATGAGCTCCTGGGCGGCGGCCATCTGCCCGTGCGGGACGAGATCGGCGCGCTGGGGCGTGTCTTTGTCGCGCGGCGGGCTCATCAGTCCTCCTCCGGGAGGCCCGATGAGTCCTCGTCGTTCATGAGATCATCAAGAAGTTCAGACACTTCGCCGTCAAACTCGGGATCGTCGAAGGCCTCCATCCAGGAGGCCTCGGCCAGGAGGTTGAAGGTGCTGTTTTCGCCGCTCGCGCCCTTCAGGCCGCGGCGAGAGGGCTTGGGGCCCTTGGCGTCCTTGCGATGTCCTGCCATGCGCTCGGCCTCCTTGGCGCTGGGGGTGTCGGGCCTGGTGTGGACGCCGCTGATGGGGGGCTGCGAGGGTGCGTCGAGGGCCGGGGCGGTCGGCGGGGTGTCCGCCTTCGTCAGTTGGGCGGGCGCAGTGGGGTGGTCTCCAAGGGGGGCCTTGAAGAGCATGGAGATCTCGGCGGAGGGCATGGCGCTGTCGGGCATGGCGCTGTCCGCGGTCAGGAAGGGGAGCTGAGAGGGTTGTTCGACCTCGTCGACGATCTGGAGGAACTCGGGCGAGGGATCCCAGAGCCAGCTCTGGGATCCCTCGTCGGTCGAGGCTGGAGCCACGGGTTGCGACTCTTCTTCCGAGTGCTCTTCAAGGATGGTGGGCGGGGATTCGAGCGGTTGCAGGGCGTCGAGGTAGGGGTCCTCCGGATCGAGGGGCGACTCCTCCAGCTGGCTGGGACCGGAGTGCTCCAGGTAGGCGTGGAGGATGGCCTCGACGTCGATGGGGTCGCCGACCTTTGAGTGGGGGGGCCAGGGGAGGTCTTCGGGGGAGGGGGACGAGGACTTCTGCCAGACGATCATGGACTGGAGGGAGGCGTCCTCGTTGAGGTAGGCGCTCAGGAGCTCGTCGATGTTGCCGTTGTCCTCGGAGGAGGGGTCGACGGAGGGGACGAGGGGTGGCAGGGGGTCGATCTCAAGGCGAAGGGGCCTGGAGGAGATCAGGCGAGGGGAGGAGGCCTCGGGGGGCTTGGGCGGGGCGAGGTTGAGGTGCTCGATGGCCTTGGCGTAGGCGGGCCTGAGATCTGCGGGGGCGTCGGCTTCGCGGCTCTCGATGAGGTCCTTGACGTTGGGGTCTTCGAGGCGAGCGAGCGCGATCAGGATGCAGGCGCCGAGGCTCTTTGCCGCGTTGATGTCGTCGTCGTTGATGTCGGGATCGCGCAGCGCGGCTTCGACGGCGCTGAGCTGGTTGAGGATGATCTTGAGGTAGCGGGTGCCGCCGAGGCGGACGAGGTTGGTCACCAGGGACTCTTTCTCGGCAGCGGGCATCAGGGCGAAGCCGGCGCTGCGGAAGCGATCGACGAGGAAGATACCCAGGGCCGGGTCGTCCATCTGGCCGAGCCGCTCAAGGGCTGCGACGCGGACGGCGCTGTCGGGGTCTTTGAGGGTCTCGACGATGATGGCCTTGACGCGCTGGTCGTGGGCATCGGTCAGGTTCTCGATCCCGATTCGGCGGACCTCGGCGCTGCTGTGGGAGAGGGCCGAGAGGCAGAGGGCGTGCTTGAAGGCCCCGTTGGGCGAGGTGGCGCCGCGCTCAGGGTGCGGGGCTTCGGGGGAGATGGCGTTGGCGTCGAGGATGAGGGAGAGGACCTCGGGGGCGACGTCTTCGGAGAGGGCCTTGATCTGCGCGGTCCAGAACTCGCTGTTGGCGTCTTCGAGGCGCCAGAGGGTGCGGGCGAGCAGCGCGATGGCGGCGTTGGTGAGGTTCAGGGTGAAGAGGGGGGTGAAGTCGCTCGACGGGGCGCGGGTGTGCTCGCCGAAGAAGGCCGGGACCCACTCGTAGGCGGCGGTGCTGTGCCGCCCGCTGTAGGCCAGCAGGAGGTGCCGGAGGGACTGGGGGGAGGCGACCTCCTTGATGACCTGCCTGAGCAGGGCGCGCCGCCCGTGGTCGTTGAGCGCGGGGCTCTCGACGAGGGCCTTGAGCTCGTCGAGCTGCTGTCGGAGGGGCTGCTCCTCGTCAAAGACGAGCAGGGCGCGCAGCAGGACGAGGAAGAGGGCGACGATCTCGTCGCTCTGGACCTCCTGCCCGCTGGAGAGGACGACGGCGCTGAGCAGGGTGGTGAACTCCTCCAGCGCGACGCGGGTGGACAGGCGCGAGGCGTCGGTGCCGCCGTCGTGGGCGTCGTGCCTGGAGTTGACGAACATGGGGTCGCTGGGGGCGTCGTGTCCGGCCTTGAGGGTGTTCCAGAGGGTCCCGAGCTCTCTGGGGGTGTAGACCAAGGAGATGTCCGAGGCGCCGGGGCCGACGCCGGTGTTGAAGAAGACCAGGGCGTCGGCGGCGCAGGCGCGCAGCTGTTGGATGTCGTTGTTGTTGGGCTCCATGAGCCTGAAGGCGTACCAGGCGCGGTCGGTGACCTCGATGGCGGGCAGAGGGGAGAGCCAGAGGCGGGTGGCCATGTCCTCGCCGAGCTGCTCGCTCAGGCCAGGGGGGACAGAGAGGATCTCGACGAAGGCGGAGAGCTGATCGATGGACAGGCCCTTGCGGAGGATCAGCGCGCCGATCCCGTCGCGGAAGAGGCGAAAGGCCAGCGACTCGGCCCTGTCGGTCTGCTCGTAGACCATCGCGTCGTCAAGGAGGAGGCGGAAGGGCTCGACGTCCAGGACGATCCGCTCGTAGAGGTCCAGGACGGGGGAGAGCAGGGCGAGGATCTCCCCGAGGATCAGGGCGCGCCTGGCCTCAGCCCCGGAGGTGAGCCTGAAGGTGCGCGCGGCGTGGGCGAGCTTCTCCAGGGCGTTCGCCAAAGGCTGCAGAGCTCTGTGGGTGGATCTCCGGCTCATGACCTTGGTTCGACCAGAATGACCTGACTGGAATACCACGGACTGATGAACGGAGGAAGCACTGCGGATTCTGGGGCGCTCGACGCGGTCAGGGAAATCAGGTCGTCGGCCCGTGGGCGGTTCAGCGCACGGCCTCGATGACCTTGGGCTCAAGGGTCATGTAGTTGTCGTCGACGTGGCGGACGAGCTCCATGATGGCCTGCTGGAAGGGCGGGCCGGGGGTGGTGCCGTCGGGGTAGAGGGCGTGGTCGGCGTAGAAGGTGCCCTGCTTGCAGTCGCCCTCGCTGTCGTCCAGGGGGGAGGTGCAGCCGTGGTCGAGGCGGCCGCCCTCGGCGTCGGTGCGGCCGTCCTGATCGTTGTCGACGCCGTCGCTGCAGCCCGGGATGTCCTGGCCCGACTCGCTGTTGGAGGTCCGGCAGCCCTCGTCGCGCCTGTCGATGGTGCCGTCGCCGTCGTTGTCGAGGCCGTCGTTGCACTGGGTCACGGCGTCGTCGCCGCAGAAGCCGTCGGGGAAGACGAGGATGGCCTTGGGCCAGAAGCCGCCGGCCATGTAGCCGGACAGGAAGAGGAGGCTGGGGCGCAGGTCCTCGGGGGACTGGCCGTAGCCGTGCAGGACGTAGATGACGGGGAAGCGCCGCGCGGTGAAGAACTCCGACTCGCTGTCGTCGTCCGGCGAGGCGCAGCCGGGGTCGTCCATGTCGACGAGGCCGTCGATGTCGTTGTCGTTGTTGAGGCCGTCGGCGCAGCGCGTCAGAGGCTCCGTGCCGCCCTCGTTGCTGTGCTCGCCGGAGACGCAGTCGGGGTCGAGGCCGTCGACGATGCCGTCGCCGTCGTTGTCCTGGCCGTCCATGCACTGGGTCGACTCGTAGCCCGGCGGCAGCGCGATGGAGTACTTGAAGCGGCCATCGAGGGCCTCGGACTCCATCCAGTAGGTGCCGCTGGGGCTGGAGTAGGGCGGCTGGAGGATGGCCAGGTCGTCGCCGGTCGGCAGGCGGTTGATGATGAAGCCCAGCATGATCAGCAGCCGGTTGATGGTCTGGAAGATCTCGCCGACGTGCTTGCCGTCGCCCAGGCAGACCGTCTCCTCGTCGGCGGCCGGATCGCCGTAGCGGACCATGACGTGCTCGCCGACGTTCTTGTAGTCGATCTGGGTGACGTCGATCTCGGAGTAGGTCGAGGTGCCGGTCAGCTCCGTGAAGTCGTCGTAGACCCGCATGTTGCTGCCGTGGCCCTGGACGGCGCCGGCGAGCTGGTTGGTGGCCACGGCGAAGTTGAACAGGTCCCGGATGCCGCCGTCGGCGTAGAGGGTGGTGTTGCCCAGGACCTCGGCGACCCGCTCGGGCGACATCGCGGCCAGCACGTCGCGGGCGTTTCGCGCGTAGAGCGACTCCAGGTTCGGGTTGGTGTCGTGGACCCCGTTGCCCTCGCCGAAGTCAAAGCCCCCGGCGCCGAGCTGGGCCGTGCCCTGGACGCCGTCGAGGCCGAAGTCCTCGTAGGGCTCCCCGGCGTCGTAGCGCCAGTTGCCCTCCGTCCCGAAGGGGTTGTAGGCCCAGTGGTAGTCGTCGCCGGCCGGATCGGGGTTCAGGATCGCGTCAAAGCCCGCCTCGACGGCGCTGGCGACCCCGTCTGCGCCGCTGTCCTCGTAGTTCTCCCAGAAGTTGCGGATGACCGGCTCGCCCCGATCCCGCTGCCCATTGCCGTTGTAGTCGACCGCCAGGCCGATCTCCATGGGCTTTCTCTGCGACTCGCCGTTGGGGTAGTAGCCCCGGTTGGGCTCGTCCGGGACGCCGTCCTCGGGGTTGATGTCGCAGTAGCGATCAAAGGGCAGCGTGCGGTCCTCGTTGTTGGTCCCGTCGCAAAAACCGATCACCGGCAGCATGCCGTCCGGGTTGTACTCGTCGTCGAAGAAGCCCGCCTCGATCCGCACCCCGCCCGTCGGGCATTGCTCGGCCAGCGGCACGTCGATCTGCGCCATGGTCGTGCCGGCCGGCGAATAAGGGTTGTCGGTGTTGTAGTTGGCCATGTTGCCGAAGGCGAAGGAGAGATCCTGGAAGATCTGCTGGTACTCAGCCCGGTCGAAGTTGCCGCCGGTCCCGTCGCCGGTGGAGAAGAACCAGTCGTCGAACTGCATGCCGTGCTCGAACTCCTGATCCGGGTTGTAGTTGTCGCACTTCCAGGTGTCCGGGTCGCCGGGGTCGGCATTGGGGCAGAAGCCGCCCATGCCGGCGTCGCGGATGTAATGAACCAGGTAGGTCCAGTCCGCGGCGCCGCCGAGCGCGCCGATGATGTCGAAGTCGTCCGGGTGGTTGAAGCCGATCATCGCCGCGGCGCCGCCCCCCATGCTGACCCCCGTGATCGCGCGAAAGACGTGGCGGCGCGCCACCGGCTCGCCGGCGCCGACGGCCATGGCGACCTGATAGACGCCGAAGACGTGCGTGTCGAAGCGGACTCGCCCGGCGCCGAGATCCTCCTGGGTGTCGACGAAGCTCGGCGCCCTGACCTGCCCGCTCGAGGCGCGCACGAAGATCCGCAGCGACGAGGGCGTGGCGCCCTGCGGCACCTTGCCGGGCCGGAAGGGCAGCACGGCCTGGATCGCGCCGCCGCGCACCCCGCCCGGCCCCTCGATGGCCATCGCCGGCGACAGCGCCACGAAGCCCTCCGGCACGATGTCCTCACCCAGGCAGCTGACCTTGAGGGTCGTCCCCTGCGGCGCGACCCCCGCCCCGACCTCGAAGATCAGCCCGTCGAGGTCGCCCTGATCGGCCCCGGAGACCTCCAGGCGCCCTCCGTCGGCGCCGAGGTCGATGCTGGCCCCCTGCCCGCAGGCGAAGGGGGCTTCGCCGTTGTTCGGATCGTTGTTCGGATCGTTGTTCGGATCGTTGTTCGGATCGTTGTTCGGATCGTTGTTCGGCGGCGTGTCGTCCCCGGGCTGGGGGTTGCCCGCGTCCCCGCAGCCGCCGACGGCGATCCAGAGGGCGCTCATCAAGAACAGGAGGGTGGCCAGAGGGCTGATTCCTGCGGTGTGTTTGCTTCTCATGCGTTCTCCTTCAGCTCCCAAAGCCGACCCACTCGGCCCCATCAGGCCCGATCTCCTTCTTCCAGATCGGGACATCCTCCTTGATCCGCTCGATGGCGTGGCGGCAGGCCTCGAAGGCCGCCGCCCGGTGCGGTGAGCTGACCGCGATGACGACGCTGGCCTCCCCGATCTCCAGGCGCCCGTGGCGGTGCTCGATGGCGACGGCGCTCTCGGGCCAGCGCTCGCGCACCTCGTCGCAGATGGCGTCGAGCCTGGCCAGCGCCATCGAGGGGTAGAGCTCGTACTCCAGCGCGGATACGCGGCGATCGGCGGTGTGGTTGCGCACCACGCCCCGGAAGATCACCACCGCGCCGGCCTCGTCGCGGGCCACCCGCGCCTCGATGGCGGCTTGATCGATGGGGTCCGTCGTCAGGCTGCAGGTGGACGCGCCGCCGGCCACGGGGGGGATCAGCGCGACCTCGTCGCCCTCCCCGAGGGGCAGGTCGTCCGAGGCGAAGTCGCCGTTGACGGCGATCCGCAGGTGCCTGCGCAGGGGGCCGAGCGGCCCATGGCGGTCGCAGAGCAAGGACCACAGGCCGCCCACGGTCATCGGCGAGTCGACGTCGAGCTGCTCTCGATCGAGCCCCAGGCGCTCCCGCGTGATCGCAAAGTAGAGGATCGTGATCTTCATCGTCTCCCTCGCCCTCCAGCGCGTGGCCGGAGGAGGCGGGCGGAGTGTAGCAGAAAGGGTGCCTCGACCCTACTCTGGATCGTCGAGCTACGCCCCGGCCCGCAGGTTCGCTCAGTGAAGGTTGCGACGCCCCACAGGTCACGACCGGCCCGCCCCTCACCACCGCAAGCTCCTCGATTGACCCACGCTCCACGGACGCCCCACGCTCCACGATAGCCCCACGCTCCTCGATTGACCCACACTCCACGGACGCCCCACGCTCCTCGCACCCCTTCGGGGGCTCGTCGGGTGGGGCTAGAAGCGCGGGTGGGCTGCGCCCTGTCGGTCGCAGGCCAGCGGGCGGACGAGAGCGGATCGCAGGGCCGGATCACCGCGTCGAAGTGGGTCCGTGGATTGGGTTTTTTGCTCCCCTTGTGTCGACCTGGGCCGTTCGCGGGCCTGCGACCGAGAGGTCGCAGCCCACCCTGAGTTTCTAGCCCCACCCGACGAGCCCGTCCCCCGCAGGGGGGCGGTGCGAGGAGCGTGGGGCGGTGCGAGGAGCGTGGGGCGGTGCCAGGAGCGTGGGGCGGTGCCAGGAGCGTGGGGTGCTCGTGGACCGTGGGGCGCTCGTCGAGCGTGGGGCGTTGGTGGGTCGTGGAGCGTCGTGGGGCGTTGGTGGGTCGTGGAGCGTTGGGGGGCGTCTGGGCGGGACAGCGCCTCGGTCGGCGGCTATAGTGGACCAGGGAGGGCGCCGCGGCGCCTTGAAAGGAGAGGGGGAGGATGACCTGGGACTTTGAGGAGGTGCTGGCCTACTACCGCGAGACGCTCGGGCACGAGGACGACGCGCGCCGGGTCGCGTGGAGGTCGCGCTTTGACCAGGAGCTGCGCTTCGAGAACCTGCTGGAGGCGATCGATCTGGAGGGGATCGAGATGTTCTCGGTCCTGGACGTGGGGTGCGGCCTCGGGGATCTCTTCGGCTACCTCCAGCGGACGGGGAGGGAGGTGGATTATCTCGGCGTGGACGTCGTGCCTGAGATGATCGAGGAGGCGCGGCTGCGGCACCCGGAGGGGCGCTTCGAGGTGCGGGACGTGCTGACGGAGCCGGGCTTCGGCCGGCGCTTCGATCTGGTCTTGTGCTCGGGAGGGCTGACGGTGCGGGTCGAGCGGCACGAGCGCTTCGTGCGGCAGATGCTGGGGCGGATGCTGGAGCTGTGCGAGCTGGCCGTGGCGGTCAACTTCCAGTCGACGCGGGCGTGGGGGGCCAGGGCCGGCGCGGCGCTCAACGACGCCGACCCGCTCTACCACGCCGATCCGCTGGCGATCTACGCGGTCTGTCGCCAGCTGTGCCGCTGGACGGTGTTGCGCGAGGACATGCTGGCGACGGACTTCACCGTCACCATGACGCCTGGTCACTCGCGCAGCCTGTCGCGCTATCGGCGCCTGCCGAGCCCGCCGCCCGAGGCTGTCGGGGTCGGCTGGCTGCTGCTGGAGCGGCGCCTGCCGATCCAGGCCCTGGAGGCGCTCGACGGCGAGGCGCCAACGGCCGAGGTGCTCAACCTGAGGGGGATGGCGTGGCATCAGATCGGGGAGTTGAAGACGGCGCAGGGCTTCTACAGGCGGGCGCTGGAGCGGGACGGGGGCTACGCGCCGGCGATGGTGAACCTGGAGACGGTCTCAGCGCGTCTGGAGGGGGAGCTTGGGGGGCAGGTGGAGGGTGAAGGTCGAGCCGCGGCCGAGCTCGGTGACGACGCTGACGGCGCCCCCGTGCAGGCGGGCGAACTTCTTGACGATGGACAGGCCAAGGCCGATGCCGCGTTTTTCGAACTCAAAGTCCCCCGATGAGTGGTGCTTGGAGTCGAAGGTGCCAAAGAAGGTCTGGAAGATCCGGGGCAGGTCCTGTGGGCGGACGCCGATCCCCTCGTCGATGACCATCAGGCGCAGGCAGGCAGGCGAGGGGACGGCCTTGAGGGTGATGGTGCGGCCGTCGGGGCTGAACTTGATGGCGTTCATGACGAGGTTGACCAGGGCGTCGACGATGAGCTGGGCGTCGACGAAGGCCAAGAGGCCCTCGGGGCAGTCGACGCGCAGCTTCTGGCGCCGTTTCTTGATGAAGGGGGAGACGGCCTCCTTGACGCATTCGAAGAGGGCCTCGATGGGGGTGATGGTCGGCCTCATGAGGGCCTGGGGGGGAGCCTGGCTCTCGAGGACCTTGAAGATCTTGTGGGTGATGTTCTCCAGCCGGTGGGTGCTGGACTGGATGCCGGCCAGGGCGAGCTTGAAGGCGGGCGCGGGGCGCGGGGGCATCTCGCGGCGCAGCAGGAAGGTGTAGCCCTGGATGATGGAGATGGGGGTGTTGAGCTCGTGGCTGACGACCTCCATGAAGACGTCCTTGAGCCGGTCGAGCTCCTTGAGCTTCTCGTTGGCGACCTCCAGCTCCTCGTTGCGATCCTCCAGGGCGGCGTTGGTCTGGCGAAGCTGCTGCATGAGCCGCTGGCGCTCCATGGCCAGCTCGTAGTGGCCGGAGGCCTGGCTGAGCATGAGCTTGAGCTCCTCGGGATCCCAGGGCTTGGGGACGTAGCCGTAGACCTTGCCGGAGTTGATGGCGTCGACGGCGGAGTGCAGGTCGGTGTAGCTGGTAAAGAGGATCCGGACGCAGTCCGGGTAGCACTCCTTGACGAAGGTCAGGAACTCGACCCCGCTCATCTCGGGCATGCGCTGGTCGCTCATGACGAGGTGGACGGCCTGGGATTCGAGGATCTGGAAGGCCTCGTCGATGGAGCTGGTCGTGAGCACCTCGTACTGCGGCTGCATCAGGCGCTTGATGGACGTGAGGATGGGCTCCTCGTCATCAACGACCAGCAGGGTGTGCCTTCTTGTGGGCTGCTCGGAGGTCATGGAGGAGTGCGCGCCTTGCCTGAAGAGGCCCGCGGAATTAGACCGCAGGTCGGGGTCATTCTCTTGAGGCTCCGGCGGGGCGAGTTCCCCGCTGTCGGCCTCGGAGTGGGGTTGTGTGGGAACTTGGAGCCTGGCTGGTGACGGTGAGGCTCGTCCGCAAATGGGATTCGTCATTGAAGATCACGACGATGGGCATTATACCGACGCGGCCAGGGTGCCGCAAGGAACCTTCATGAAAGAGCGCGGGCCGTCGGCGGGGCAGGGGCTGCCCTCGGAGGAGGTCGCGCGCCGCCTCTCGATCTATGTGGTGGTCATCGGCGGGCTGCTGATGGTGCTGGCCCTGGCGGCCACGATCGCGCTGGGGTTTTTCTGGATGGCCTCTCTGGAGCCGGTGCCTGACGGCCGCCGGGTGCTGGAGGTCCAACGCGAGGGCCCCATGGCCCCCGACGCGCATTGACAGCGGGCATGGGCGCTGGTAGGTCGTCAAGACTCTGGTCGCCTCGCGGCCTGAAATGGGGCCTGGGCCCCCTTCCTGAAGAGGATCATCATGTTGACGCTGGAAGATCTCAAGTCATCTCGCCTGGACCTTCGAGAGCGCTTTGTCGAGCTGCGGAGGTATCTTTGACCCGGCATCTCGGCAGGATCGGCTGCGTGAGCTCGATCAGATAAGCTCCGAGCCGGGCTTCTGGGACAGAGCCGAGGCGGCGCAGAAGGTCATGCGCGAGCGCAGGGGCCTGTCGGGGCAGCTGGAACACCTGGCGCGGATCGAGGCTGGCCTGGACGACATCGACCTCTACATCGAGATGGTCGAGGTCAGCGACGACGACGACGAGAGCGCCGCCGCGCTCGGCGAGGCGCGGGCGGCCTTCTCGGCCTCGCTCAGGATCATCGAGGGGATGGAGACGGAGCGGATGCTCGGCGGCGAGCACGACAAGGCCGGGGCGATCATCACGGTCAACTCGGGCGCCGGCGGCACCGACAGCCAGGACTGGGCCGAGAAGCTCCTGCGGATGATCCTGCGCTTTTGCGAGCGCAAGGGCTTCTCGGTCGAGCTGACCGACCACCAGGATGGGGCCGAGGCGGGGATCAAGAGCGCCGAGGTGCGGGTCGACGGCCTCTACGCCTACGGGCTGCTCAAGGCCGAGATCGGCGTCCACCGGCTCGTGCGGGTCTCCCCTTTTGACTCGGCCGGGCGCCGCCACACGGCCTTCGCCTCCATCCATTGCATCCCCGATCTGGACGACGACATCGAGATCGATCTCGACGAGAAGGACATCAAGACCGACACCTACCGCTCCAGCGGGGCCGGCGGCCAGCACGACAACAAGACCGACTCGGCCATCAGCCTGACCCACATCCCCACCGGCGTCGTGGTCGCGTGCCAGAACGAGCGCTCGCAGCACAAGAACAAGGCCACGGCCATGAAGATCCTGCGGGCCAAGCTCTACGACCTTGAGGTTCAGGCGCGCGAGAAGGAGATGGACGCCATCAACGCCCAGAAGCGGGAGATCGCCTGGGGGAGCCAGATCCGCTCCTACGTCCTGTACCCTTATCGGCTCGTCAAGGACCTCAGGACGGGGGTCGAGCGCACCGACCCCGAGACGGTCCTCGACGGCGATCTGGATGGCTTCATCTCGGCATATTTGCTGCAGGAAGGCGACAAGGCCTCCGGCGCGGAGGCCTAGCCGTGGTCATGGGTCAGGGCGCAAAATCCGGGCTGCGCGAGCTCCGAGGCCCCCGAGGGGCGCACGGGCGGCGGCTCACAGTGTGGCGACGGCGACCCGGCGTGTCCTGCGACGGGCGGCGGTGAGGTTCGATGGCCTACGAAGTCTTCATCGGTTTCCGCTACTTGATGGCCAAGAAGCGCTCCAACGTGCTGTCGGTCATCACGCTGATCAGCGTCGCGGGCGTGGCCGTCGGGGTCATGGCCATGATCGTCGTGCTGTCGGTCATGGGCGGCTTCGAGAACGATCTGAAGACCAAGATCCTCGGGACCAAGACCCACATGGTCGTCTCGGGGCAGGATCAGCGGCCGATCAAGAATTACGGCCCGCTCCTTGGGGAGTTCCGGGAGATCGAGGAGATCGTCGGGGCGGCGCCCTTCGTCGAGAGCGAGGTGATGATCTCCAGCCCGACGAACCTGGCCGGGGTGGTCATCAAGGGCATCGATCCGGGGACCATCGGGGGCGTCTCGGATCTGGAGCGCAACCTCGTCGACGGCGACCTGACCTACCTGGCCGACCCGGAGCGCGTGCGGCCCGGGCGGCGCGGGCTCTCCGATCCCGAGGAGCTCGATCAGATCCTCGATGAGCTCGAAGGCGAGCTCGATCTCGACGCCTTCGACGCCGACAGCGGGCGCGAGGTCAGGCCCGAGGGCGGCATCCAAGGCGCGGTGATCGAGGGGCCGGGCGGCGCCAAGGCCATCGATCAGGGCGCCAGCGACGACTTCAGAGAGCGCTTCATCAAGGGGGAGGTCGAGCCCTTCGGCCCTCCGGCGGCCGCCGCGCCCGTCGAGGTGGCCGACGCCTACGGGGACGACCCGGCCGAGGGCTTCATGCCGCCGCTGCCGGGCCAGGACGACGCCTACGGGGACGAGCCGGACGACGGCTTCATGCCGCCGCTGCCGGGCGTCGGGCCTCCCGCCGAGGTCAAGACGCCCTCCTCGGCAGGGCGCGTGGTGGCGGGCATCATCATCGGCCGAGAGCTCAAGAAGTCGCTCCAGGTCGACATCGGCTCGGAGGTCAACATCGTCTCGCCCCAGGGGGACATGGGGCCCTCGGGGCCGATCCCCAAGAGCCGACCCTTCAAGGTGGTCGGGGTCTTCTACTCGGGCATGTACGAGTACGACACGCGCTACGTGTACATGTCGATCCCGTCCGCCCAGCGCTTCCTGAACCTTGCGCCGGACGAGGTCACCGGCATCGAGGTCAAGACGGCCAACATCGACCACGTCTCCGAGACGAAGGAGGTGGCCGCGGCCCGCCTCAAGGCGGCCGGCCTCTTCGACGGGCTGCTGATCAAGGACTGGAAGGACATGAACAGCAACCTCTTCTTCGCTTTGAAGCTGGAGAAGATCGTGATGTTCATCATCCTCGTCTTCATCATCCTCGTGGCCAGCTTCTCGATTGTCTGCAACCTGATCATGATCGTGATCGAGAAGGCGCGCGAGGTGGCGATCATCAAGGGGATGGGGGCCACCGACGCCGGGGTGATGCGGATCTTCGTCTTCGAGGGCAGCGTGATCGGCATCCTCGGGACGGCCATCGGGCTGATCCTCGGGGTGGTGTGCTGTCTGGTCATCGAGATCTACGGCATCCGGCTCGACCCCGACGTCTACTACATCAACAACCTGCCCGTGGAGATGGACTTGACCGAGATCGCGCTGATTTCGATCTCGGCCATGGTCATCAGCGTGCTGGCTACGATATACCCCTCCATCCAGGCCGCGCGCCTGGAGCCGGTCGACGGGCTGCGTTATGAGTGAGGCGCCGTGATCCAGATCAAGGATCTGCACAAGATCTACACGAAGGAAGACAAGCGGCTGGCCGTGCTGGCGGGGCTTGATCTGACGATCAAGCGGGCGGAGATGATCGCGATCGTGGGCCAGTCCGGCGCGGGCAAGAGCACGCTGCTGCACGTCCTGGGCACCCTGGACCGTCCGACGACGGGGCAGATCATCTTCGACGGGGTGGACGTCTTCTCGCTCAGCGCCCGGCGCATGGCCGCCTTCCGCAACGAGTCCATCGGCTTCGTCTTCCAGTTCCACCACCTGCGGCCCGAGTTCACGGCGCTGGAGAACGTCGCGATGCCGGCGCTGATCCACCGCTCGCCCAGAGCCGAGGCCGAGGCCATGGCCCTGGAGCTGCTCGAGCGGGTCGGGCTCGGCGAGCGGATCACGCACAAGCCCGGCGAGCTGTCCGGCGGCGAGCAGCAGCG
>SYOX01000056.1 GCA_005804885.1 Pseudomonadota bacterium | reverse complement strand
GGCCCGCTCGACCGAGGCGGCCGCGACCGTCGTGCCCTCGTCAATGAAGGCGATCTCGCGCCCCAGTGGGTCGACGATAAGGCTCGCCCCCACCCCGACGGGCGGCGGGTGGTCGGCGGCGGCCAGGTACAGCCCCCGCCGTCGGCATCTCCGACGCGCTGCGCGGCCGCCTCTACGACGCGGCCCTGAAGGTCGCCTCCCGGGCTGGCCTCGTCAACGCCGCCACCGTCGAGTTCCTCGTCTCCCAGCAGGAGGACTTCTACTTCATCGAGGTCAACCCGCGCCTGCAGGGCGAGCACACGATCACGGAGCTCATCACCGGCGTCGACATCGTCCAGTCCCAGATCCGGCTGGCCGAGGGCCACCTGCTCGCCTCCGAGGTCGTCGGCATCGGCGACCAGAGCACCATCCGCCAGCACGGCTGCGCCATCCAGGCCCGCGTCACCACCGAGGACCCCACCAACAACTTCGCCCCCGACATCGGCGTCGTGACCGTCTACCGCTCCGCCGACGGCATGGGCATCCGGCTCGACGCCGGCATCGCCGGCAGCGGCACCGAGATCACCCCCCACTACGACTCCCTGCTGGTCAAGGTCTCGGCCCACGCCAACAGCCACCGCGCCGCCGCCCTGAAGCTGTCGCGATCCCTGAAGGAGTTCCGCATCCGGGGGGTCAGCACCAACATCAGCTTCCTGGACAACATCGTCAACCACCCCGACTTCCTGGCCGGGATCGCCGACACCGACTTCGTCGGCCGCACCGCCGCCCTCTTCGAACTCCCTCGCCGCAAGGACAGAGCCAACCGCCTCCTCAAGGCCATCGCCTCCACCATCATCAACGGCCCCCCCGGCGTCGAGCAGCACCTGCAGCGCCCGGCGGTCCGCATCCAGCCCATCGTCCCGGCGCGCCGCCCCCCCGAGGGCGGCCGGCCCCGCGGCCCGAAGGAGATCCTCGATCAGGAGGGCCCCGAGGCCGTCGCCCGCTGGGTCCGCGCCCAGGATCGGCTCCTGATCACGGACACGACCTTCCGCGACGCCCACCAGTCATTGCTCGCCACCCGGATGCGCACCCACGACATGCTCCGCGTCGCCGGGGCCACCGAGGACCGGCTGCACCGCGCCGCCTTCAGCGTCGAGTGCTGGGGCGGCGCGACCTTCGACGGCGCCTTCCGCTTCGTGCGCGAAGATCCCTGGGAGCGGCTGGCGAGGCTGCGCAAGGCGATGCCGGGCTCGCTGCTTCAGATGTTGCTGCGAGGCTCCAACGCGGTCGGCTACACGAACTACCCCGAGAACGTCGTGCGCCGCTTCGTCGAGCTGGCCGCCGAGACCGGCGTGGACGTCTTCCGCATCTTCGACTGCTTCAACCAGCTCGGCGCCATGCGCACCTCCATCGACGCGGTGCGGCAGGCCGGCAAGATCGCCCAGGTCTCGATCTGCTTCACCGGCGACCTCCACGACCCAAGCCGCCCCCTCTACACCCTGGACTACTACCGCCGAAAGGCCGTCGAGTTCGCCGAGGCCGGCGCCCACATGCTGGCCATCAAGGACATGGCCGGGCTGCTGCGCCCCGCCCAGGCCTTCGAACTGGTCGAGG
Organism: Pseudomonadota bacterium; assembly: GCA_005804885.1. Classification (GTDB taxonomy): domain Bacteria; phylum Myxococcota_A; class Bradymonadia; order Bradymonadales; genus SYOX01. The sequence continues at coordinate 7,213 of SYOX01000056.1, read as the reverse complement.
TCCTGCGCCAGGAGGTCGATCTGCCCCTCCAGCTCCACACCCACGACACCTCCGGCAATGGGATCGCCACCCTGCTCTCGGCCGCCGGCGCCGGCGTCGACGTCGTCGACCTCGCCAGCGCCTCGATGTCCGGCCTCACCAGCCAGCCCTCGCTCGACGCGCTGGCCGCGGCGCTGGCCGGATCGCCGCGGGCACCCGAGCTGGAAGCCGAGCAACTTCAAGAACTTAGCGACTATTGGGAGGCGGTGCGGACGTGGTACGCGCCCTTCGAGTCCGGCCTGCGCGCCTCGACCGCCGACGTCTACCGCCACGAGATCCCCGGCGGCCAGTACTCCAACCTCAAGCCCCAGGCCATGGCCGTCGGGCTGGCCGAGCAGTGGGGCGAGATCCGCGAGCGCTACCGCGAGGTCAACTTCGCCTTCGGCGACATCATCAAGGTCACGCCCTCGTCCAAGGTCGTCGGCGACTTCGCCCTGTGGCTGGTGCGCAACAACCTGACCGTCGCGGACGTGATGGCCTCCGACCAGCCCTACGACCTGCCGCGCTCCGTCCTGGACTTCTTCGAGGGCGCCATCGGGGTCCCCGAGGGCGGCTTCCCCAAGGCCCTGCGCGAGCGCGTCCTGGGCAAGGACGCCTCCCCGCTCCCCACCGAGCCGGCCTCCAACAGCCTGCCCCCCTACGACATGGACAAGGCCCGCGCCGACCTGGCCCTGCTGACCGACCAGGACATCAACGACACCCTCGTCATCAGCTACGCCCTCTACCCCAAGGTCGTCCGCGACTACCTCGACTTCTGCCAACAGCACGGCGACACGAGCGTCCTGGACACCGAGACCTTCCTCTACGGCCTGGAACCCGACCGCGAGGTCACCATCTCCATCGAGCCGGGCAAGTCGCTGATCATCAAGCGCACCGCCGTCGGCGAGCTGCGCCAGGACCAGACCCGGCAGGTCCACTTCATGATCAACGGCCAGCCGCGCGCCGTCGTCGTCAAGGACCTCTCCGTGGCCTCCGACGCCCCCGCGCGGCCCCGCGTCGACCCCACCAACCCCGGCCACGTCGGCGCGCCCATGCCCGGCAAGCTCCTCTCCGTCGCCGTCGCCCTCGGCGACAGCGTCGCCGAGGGCCAGCCCCTCGGCGTCGTCGAGGCCATGAAGCTCGAGACGACCGTCCGGGCGCCGACCGCCGGCAAGGTCGCCGAGGTGCTGGCCGCCCCCGGCGAGCGCGTCGAAGCCGGCGACCTCATCTTCGTCATCAGGGCCACCTAGCGCCCTGCCGCGCGGCCTCGCTCGCAACCGGGCGGGCGAACCGCTAGGCTTGCCCCGACCCAGAGCCGACGGAGCGCCGCCGACGGCGCACCCGATCAGGCCCCTTCGGCGACACGCGCCGACGCCCTCAGGAGGTTCCCCATGATCCCACGACCGCTGACTCCCCTGACCGCGCTGGCCCTGGCCGCTACCCTGGCCGCCTGCGGCGACGCCGAGCCCGAGCCCGAGCCCGCCATCGATGGCGCCACCTGCGGGGCCGCAGGGGCCCGCCAGGAGGTCACCAGCGAAGGCCAGCGGCACCTGGCCGAAGGCACCGCGATCGACTACAGCTCCAACCCGCCTTGCATCGGGGATCACTTCCCGATCTGGCTCGAATGGGGCGTCTACGACGCGCCGGTCGACCCCGGCTACTACGTCCACAACCTTGAGCACGGCGGCGTCGCCTTCCTCTACGACTGCCCCGAGGGCTGCCCCGAGATCGCCCAGGCGCTCATCGACTTCGCCAACTCCATCCCCGCCGACGACGGCGGCCCCTTCCGCTTTGTCGTCATGCCCTTCGACGGCGACATGCCCGCCAGGGTCGCCGCCGTGGCCTGGGGGAAGGTCTACACCAACGACTGCGTCAACCCCGACGAGCTGGCCGCCTTCGTCGCGGACAACTACCGAAAGGCCCCGGAGGACGTCGCCGTCAACGGCATCCGACCCGGCGTCGACACCCCCCTGCCCGACAACGACGACTGAACCCTCCGGGTATCTCGCCGCCTGCCCCGCACACGACCAGACCCGAGCGGCCGCCTGCCGATCGTCGGGGCGGCGATCGACGCCGCTCGCCTGGAGCGCGCTCGGCGCGCGGCGAGCTTGCTTGCGCGGAGCGCCGCTCTGCGCGCGGCGAGCTTGCTTGCGCGGAGCGCCGCTCTGCGCGCTTGCTTGCGCGGAGCGCGCCGCGCGCCTTGGCGATCAGAGCGGGTTGCGTTGAGCGCGAGGCGAGACTCGGCGATCGGGGGGGTTGAGCGGAGCGAGCCGCGCGCCTTGGCGATCAGGATGGGTTGCGCGGAGCGCGCCGCGCGCCTTGGCGATCAGAGCGGGTTGCGCGGAGCGCGCCGCGCGCCTCGGCGATCAGGGCGGGTTGCGCGGAGCGCGCCTCGGCGATCAGGGGTTGGGCTGGGCGGGCTCGATCGTGCCGTCGCCGCGGATGATCGCGGGGATGAAGACGGCGCCCTGCTGGTTGACCTCTCCGGTGAACTCGACCGGTTCGGCGTCGCCGACGAAGATCCGGACGGTCAGCTCCGTGGGGGCGAAGTTGCGCCGCTGGGCCAGGCGCGCAGCGATCCGGTAGCTCCGCCCCGACTCCAGGCCCGAGAAGAGGATCGTCTCTGGGCCAAAGCCGTTCGTGTCGTCGAGCAGGTAGGCGGGGTTGTCGCCCGAGTCGCCCTCGACGCCCCAGTCGGGGTTGCGGTTGCCGAAGTAGCAGTCGTCGGGGTTGACGTTCTGCCCGGTGCCCAGCTCGCTGAACTCGCCCTCGGCGTCGGAGCGCACCAGGTGCAGGTCCACGTCCGAGATGTCGTTCCAGCGCACCTCGATCGTGATCTCAGGGACGAAGACGCGGAAGACGGCCGGCTCGCAGGCCTCGATCCCGGTCAGGTCGCTGGTGACGGTCAGGCGCACCTCGTAGGTGCCGGTGGCATCCGGCGAGAAGCTCAGGCCCTCGCTGGTCAGGTCCGGGTTGATGTCGAGCGACATGCTCTCGTCCGGCGCGGTGATCGACCACGCGAAGGACAGGCCGCCGTTGGCGGGGTCCTGGCTGTCCACGCCGGTCAGCTCGATGGTGTCGCCCAGAGCCGCGCGGACGGCGCCGTCGACGAAGTCGTTCTCCTCCTCAGCCACCACGCGCCCCTGGATGACGGCCTCGGGGCAGCCCGCGCCCTGGGCGATCAGGATCGTCTCGGCCTGGATGTCTCCCTCGGCCCGGGCAATGAGCGAGGCCTGCGCGCCGGCAAAGCCCTCGGGGATGTAGTTGACGATGACGTTGAAGTCGGCCCCCGCCGCGATCGTGCGCGGGAAGGACCCGGCGACGACGCTGAACTCGCCCGCGTCGCCCTCCAGCGCCAGCCCCGTGACCACGATCGGGCCATTGCCGCAGTTGATGAGCCGGATCGTCTCGGCGTCCACGTCCCCCGGCGCCACGAAGCCGAAGTCCACCTCGCGGGTCGAGAACTCCAGGCACACCTCCGGATCGGGCACCCCGACGCCCTCCAACGGCACGGCGACGCGCCCGTCGGGGTCGTTGCTGTCGATCGTGATCGTGTTGCCGTAGGGCGTCGGCTGGCCGCCCTGCAAGAAGGTCGGCTGGAAGCGCACCCGCCACGTCGCCGACTCCAGGGAGCCCAGGGTGACCGGCCCCAGAGACGGCGCGATGATCTGGAAGCCCGTGCTGGGGCGCTGGAGCAGATCCACGGCGTTGACGACCAGATCCTCGTCGCCCTCATTGCGGATCACGAGGTTGAGGAAGGACGACACGTTCTGCCCCACCTCGCCGAAATCCAGCGCCTCGGGCTCGACCACGAGCGAGGGCCCCGGCTCCAGATCGAGCACGCACTGGCGAGTGTCCAGCTCGCAGACCTCGCCCGGCGCGCAGCCCCCCTCGCGGCAACCCTCCCGGCACTGGCCCTCGTCGCAGAAGGCGTCCGCGGCGCAGCCCTCGTCCGCCCGACAGCCAGCCCTGCACACGCCCTCATTGCAGATCCGCCCGTCGCCGCAGGAGGCGTCGTCCTCGCAGGGACGCTCGACGCACTGGCGCGTGTCCAGATCGCAGACCTCGCTGTCGCTGCAGCCCCCCTCGCGGCAACCCTCCCGGCACTGGCCCTCGTCGCAGAAGGCGTCCGCGGCGCAGCCCTCGTCCGCCCGACAGCCATCCCGGCACTGACCCTCGTCGCAGATCTCGCCGCGACCGCAGCCCTCGTCCTCACGGCAGCCGTCCTGGCACACGCCCTCGTCGCAGATCTGACCCAGATCGCAGGTGCCGTCGTCGTCGCAGGGCACCGCGACGCACGCCCGGCTGTCCAGGTCGCAGCTCTGACCCTCCGGGCAGCCGCCGCGCCGACAGCCCGGCAGGCAGCGGCCCTCGTCGCAGAAGGCGTCGCTCGGACACTGCGCGTCCTCGACGCACGGCTCCTCGATGCACTGGCGCGTGTCCAGATCGCAGACCTCGCCTGGACCGCAGCCGCCCTCGCGGCAACCCTGGGCGCAGCTCCCCTCGTCGCAGAAGGCCCCCTCGGGGCATTGCTCATCCACCTCACACTCCCCACCTCCGACGCACTGGCGGGTGAGAAAGTCGCAAAGCTGGCCCTCGGGGCAGCTGCCCGGCCGACAGCCATCCACGCACAACCCCTGCGCCTGATCGCAGAAGCTGGCGCTCGGGCAGTCGATGTCCGTCAAGCACCCCGGCTGGTTGTTGGGCGTCGGCTCCGGCTCCGGGCTGGGCTCGGGCTCGGCGTTCGGGTCGTTGTTGGGATCGTTGTTCGGATCGTCCGGCTCCTCGCAGGTGCCGCTGATGCAGATCCGCGCTCCGCGACACTCATCGTCCGAGCGACACCCTGCCGCGGTGTCCTCCCCGCAACCTGCCAGCAACAAAGGCAGCGCCCCGGCGACGATCCAAAGAAGTGAGGCGGCGTTCGCCGCCCGTTGAAACAAGGCCGATCCTGTCATATTGGCTGCTCCCGGGTCTAAAAATGAACCCATTGGATCTCTGAGGGCTCCCGCGCCCCGTCCAGATCTGGTCGCAGGCACGATACGAGCCCTCAGCCCCGAAATCAATTCGCGGGCAGGCGCACACGGATCGTCGTCCCACCCCCGTCAGACTCCAGCGCGATCTCGCCCCGATGGGCCTCGATCAGCGCCTTGACGATCGACAAGCCCAGGCCGCTGCCCCCGCTGGACCGCGCCGTCGTGAAGAATCGATCAAAGACACGGGCCAGGTTCGCCGGCGAGATCCCCGGCCCGTTGTCCCGCACCTCGATCTCGATCAGCGCCTCACCCACGCCCCCCACCCGCCGCGCCGACAGCGCCACCTGGACCCCCTGACCGCCGTGCTGCCGAGCGTTGTCGAGCAGGTTGTGCAGGATCGACTCCAGCACCTCCCGCCCCACCCGCGCCTGCCCGAGGCCCTCCTCGACCTCGACCGCGACCTCAAGGCCGCCCGCGCGCGCCCTGGACACCTGCGCCTCGATGACCTCCGCCGCCTCCGACGCCTCTCCGCGCGGCCTGACCACGTCGGCCCTGGCCAGCTCCAGCAGCCGCCCCACCAGCCTCCCGAGCCGCTCCGCGTCAGCCTCCAGGTTCTCCAGAAAGCGCGACCGCTCGCCCTCGGTCATCTCGTCGAGGTGATCGCGCAGCAGCTCCACCGTCCCCCGGATCGAGGTCAAGGGCGTCTTGAACTCGTGCGAGACGTTCGACGCGAAGGTGTCGATGTACGCCGCGCGCTGCTCCAGCGCCGCGGCCATCTCCGCGATCGCCCGCGAGAGCTGCGCCACCTCGTGGGTCACCGGCGACTCCAGCTCCCGCGCCGCGCCGCGCTCACCCCGCGTCACCCGCGCGCTCTGGGCGATGAGCGCCTGCACCGGCCTCACGATCGTGAAGGAGGTGAAGAGCGACACCAGCAACACCACCAGCAGCACCGCCACCGCCGCCGTGATCAAGTACCCCCTGATCTCGTAGAGCGCCTTGCCCGCGTCCACCGGCGTGCGCGACATCAACACGGCACCCCAGACCCGATCGCCCTCGATCACCGGCAGCGCCACGAAGACCCGCACCCGCGTGCCCCGGCTGATCGACTCCAGCGGCGGCGACGGCTCGTCGGAGATCCGCGCCCTCATCACCCGCACCGGCTCACCCCGCAGCGCCCGCCGCACCTCCTCCCGATCCGCCAGCGAGAGCCCCAGCTCACCCCGGCTCGTCCCCACGATCGTCCCCTTCGGATCGACGATCCGCATCCCCGCCAGAGTCGTCCGCTTCGCGTCGAGCAACACCTCGGTCACGGCCGCGCCGGCGACCTGCGCCGCGCCGTCGGCCGCCTCGGCCGCCGCAGGCGGATCGGGCGCCGAGGGCAGGATCGGGTCCGCGGCCCTGTCCAGCTGCGGCAGGATGGGCTGGATCTCGACGTCGCCCGGCAAGAAGGCCGGATCGATCGCGGCGCCGTAGGTCGCCGGATCCACCCCTCGCTCCCTGAGCACCTCGCCGAGCTTCAAACGATAAGCCGCGCGCACGAAGGCCGCCTGCGCGATCAACTCCGACTCGGTCTGGCGCAACAAGGTCGTCTCGTGCAGGCGCAGCAGCGCCACCCCGCCCAGCGGCAGCAGCAGGATCGCCAGGTTGACCACCAGCAGCACGACCCGCAGCCGCGGCGGCGACCTCACTGGCAATCGCCGAGCTTGTACCCGACGCCATGGACCGTCTCGACCGGCTCTCCGCCCACGTCCGCGAACTTGCGCCGCAGCCGCCTCACGTGGCTGTCGATCGTGCGATCCGTCACGACGTTGTCGTAGCTGTAGGCGCCGTCCATCAGCGCGTCGCGGGAGAAGACCTTGCCCGGATAGCCCATCAAGGTCCGCAGCAGGCCGAACTCGGTCACCGTCAGCGCCACCTCACGATCATCCCAGAAGGCCAGGTGGCGATCCAGATCGATCTTGAGCCGGTGGTGGCGCAAGGTCCGCTCGCGCGGCGCCTCGACGGCCTCCGGCGGCCGCAACCGCCGAAGCACCGCCCTGACCCGGGCGACCAGCTCGCGCTCTCTGAAGGGGTGGGTCATGTACTCGTCGCCGCCGAGCTCCAGGCCCACGACCCTGTCGATCTCGTCGTCGCGTGAGGTCAAGAAGATGATGGGGACCTGAGAGCGCGCGCGCAGCGCCCTGCACACGTCGGTGCCGTCCATCTCCGGCATCTGGATGTCC
>SYOX01000055.1 GCA_005804885.1 Pseudomonadota bacterium | reverse complement strand
TCGCCCCACGCTCCTCGCACCGCCCCCGTTGGGGACGGGCTCGTCGGGTGGGGCTACAAGCTCAGGGTGGGCTGCGCCCTGTCGGTCGCAGGCCAGCGCACGACCCAGGTCGACACCAGGGGGCGTGAAAACCCCAATCCACAGGCCCACTTCGACGCGCTGATCCGCCCCTGCGATCCGCCCTGGCCCGCGCGCCGGCCTGCGCCCACCGGGCGCAGCCCCCCCGCGCCTCCAAGCCCCACCCGACGAGCCCGTCCCCAACGGGGGCGGTGCGAGGAGCGTGGGGCGATCGGCGAGCGCGGCAGGACTTCAGGCTTCACTGAGCAAACCTGTCTCCCCCTGCGCCGATGATCCCAGACATTGCCAGCGCGTCGCTCTGGTGGTCAAATACCCCCCAAGAAGCGGAGAGGCGTTCGGGAGACCCATGAAAGATCAGCTGGCGCTCTACAGGATCGAAGACAAGCTCTTTCGCCGCTTGCCCCAGATGGACTTCGTCGAGGGCGGGGAGCTGGCCAGCTTCCTGGAGCGCAAGGGCCAGCACGTCGCCGAGCTCATGTTCAGCGGCGCTGCCTCCGGCGACATCCTCGCGGCGCTGACCACCATCACGGGCACGCCGCTCAACGGCCTGATGGGCCAGTCGGGGTTGGGCGTCGGCCCCGGCGGCCCGCTGACCTTCTGCGCCCACATCCCCCCCGACGTCCTCAAGATCTGCATCGATGCGCTGGCCGAGGCGCAGCGCGACTTTGGCCAGGCCGGCGACCCGGACCCCAACGTCCGCGAGCGAGCCCAGCGCCTCGATCAGCTCGCCGCCCGCTTCGGGATCGGCGCCCGCCTCCCTTCGCAACTGCTTGAAATTCAAAAGTTTCTTGAGCGCGGTCGGACAGGGCCGGGCGCCCTCGTGTCGGTCTACACCCGCTGGTAGGGGCGCTCAGTTCAGCATCGAGGTGCGCTCAAGCAGCGGCCCGAGGCGCTCTCCGGCGATCATGGACTCGTCCGCCTCCGGGTGGTCCTTGATGAGCGCCGTGTAGAGGTCCAGGGCGAGCCTGGAGGCGCCGAGCGCCTCGGCGATGCGCGCGTGCACGAAGCGGTTGGGGGGTGAGGGGCAGATCGCGGCGATCAGCCGCCCGACGCGGTACATCGGGACCGCCACGCCCTGTCGGTTGTAGACGTTGAGCAGGTTGCGCAGCGTGCGCTCGATGATGGTCGCCGGCGAGGCCGGCTCCAGCCACGCGCTGTCCCAGGGCAGCGTGTCGTTGGAGAGCCTGGCGACGATCGCGGCGCAGCCCTCGGGGCTCAGGCGGCGGCCCTTGTCGAAGGGGTCGACGAGGTGGCCGTCGATCCTGGCGATGAAGTGTCCGGGCAGGCCGACGCCCTCGGCGTCGGCGCCGATCTGTCGGGCGACCTCGATCCAGAGCGCTGAGAGGGTGATGGGCAGGCCCCGTCGCCGCGCGATGACCTGGCTGATGAGGCTGTTCTCGACCCTGTAGTAGTCGCCGGTGTCGCCCGAGAGCTCGGCCTCATCGGCCAGCACCGCCTTGAGGGCGTCGACGCGATCGCCGGGGCGCTCGGCGGCGTCCCTGGCCCAGATCGTCAGCTGGAGGCGGCAGCGCTCGGCGGCGGCCTCGTCGGCGCCTTCGACGGCAAGCAGCGCGCCGATGAGGTCGCCCTGGCTGGCGGAGGTCAGCAGCGCCGCCAGATCGCGGTCGTCGCGGGTGGTCCAGATCGAGGTGGTCTTCATGGGTCAGAGCGCCTTGAGGATCGCGGCGGCCGCCAGAGCGCCGGGGGCGCAGGTGATCCCGCCCCCCGGGTGGCTCCCGCTGCCGCAGAGGTAGAGGCCGTCGATGGGCGTGCTGTAATGGCTGAAGCTGGGGCCGGGGCGCATGAAGAGGAGCTGATCGAGGGCGTGCTCCCCGTGGTGGACGTGGCCCTCGACCAGCCCGTAGCGCGCCGTCAGGTCGGCCGGCGAGAGCACCTCCATGGCGACGAGCCTGGCCGCCGCGCTCGGGGCGACCTCGGCCAGGGTCTCCAGGACGGCGGCGCCGAGCGCCTCGCGCTGCGCCGGGGTCCAGCCGCCCTTGAGGTGGAAGGGCACCTGGTGGACCAGGATCGAGGCGACGTGGTGGCCCTGGGGCGCGAGCGCGGGGTCGCTCAGGGTCGGCACCCGGATGTCGAGGTGCGGGCGGCGCGGGATCTCGCCGTACTTGACCGCGTCGTAGGCGCGCTCCATGTCGTCGATCCGCTCGCAGACGCGGATGTGCTCGAAGCGCGCGCCGGGCCGGCAGGAGAACTCCAGCGGGCCGTCGAGGGCGAGGTGGACCTTGGCCGTGGTGCCGCGGCCGCGCCAGACGCGGATCTCGTCCTGGTGCTGGGGGGCCAGCCGCCTCGGGTCGACCAGATCCAGCAGCGCGTGCCTCGGGTCGCACGAGGCGGCCACGGCGTCGGCCTCGATCTCCTCGCCCTTCTCCAGCGTCACCCCGACGACGACCTTGCCGGCCTGCCGCACGCGCGCGACGGCGGCCGAGGTGCGGATCTCGACCCCATGCGCGCGCGCCGAGGCGGCCAGGGCCTCGATCAGCGCCGCCGGGCCGCCCTGGACCCCGGGAAGCGCGGCGGCCTCGTGCATCAGGAGGTTGGTGTTCGAGCCCGCCGACCACGGCCCCATCCACGCGGCCATCATCGAGGGCGCCGCCAGCAGCGCCCGCAGCAGATCGGTCTCGAACCACTCGGCCATCCAGTCGGCCGCGCACATCGGCGCCACCCGCAGGACGTCCATCATCGCCGCTGGCCCAAGGCGCCGCAGCGCCAGGCCCGTGCCGGCCAGCTTGATCAGGTCGCCGAGCTGCCCGCCGTCCATGTCCGGGGGGTTGGAGTTGAGCAGCCGCGAGGTCACCGGGTCGAGGCTGGACAAGAAGCCGCGCCAGGCGGCGTAGCGATCCGCGTCCTGGGCGCTGTGCGCCGCGATCTCCGCTCTGGCCGCCTCCCCGTCGCGGTGCAGCAGCAGCCCCGGCCCCGAGCGCTGGGGCGCGAAGATCGGCGCCGGCTCCCTGAGCAGCTTGAGCCCGTGCCGCTCAAGCTCCAGCATCTCGACGACGCTGGCGCGCACCCCCGTCGTGTCATGCAGCAGCCCCGTGGTCCGGTAGCCCGGGTGGAACTCCTCGCCTGCGGCCAGGCCCCCGATCCTGTCGCGCCTCTCCAGGACGAGGACCTTGTGGCCCGCGCGGCCCAGCGAGGCGGCGCAGGTCAGGCCGTTGTGCCCCGCTCCGATGATGATGGCGTCGTAGCCCATGGCTCAAATCTCCCCGGAGTTGAGCAGGTCGCGGGCCGCGTTGGCCCCCGGCGCCCCCATCAGGCCGCCGCCGGGGTGCGCCCCCGAGCCGCACAGCCACAGCTTGTCGATCGGCGTCCGGTAGCGCGACCAGCGCGCCGAGGGCCGCAAGAAGAAGAGCTGCTCCAGGCTCAACTCCCCGTGGAAGATGTTGCCCTCGGTCAGTCCGAACTCCTGCTCCAGATCCCAGGGCGTGAGCACCTGCTTGAACAAGATCGAGTCCCGCAGGCCGGGGCAGTACTCTTCGAGGGTGTCGATGACCGCGTCTCCGAAGGCCTCGCGCTTCTCGGGCCAGCGGGCCGCGCCCTCCTTGATGTTGTAGGGGGCGTACTGGACGAAGATCGACATGATGTGCTTGCCCGGCGGCGCGACGCTCGGGTCGACCATCGAGGGCAGCACGACGTTGAGGTAGGGCTTTCGGGAGAAGTCCCCATACTTGGCGTCGTCGTAGGCGCGCTCGAGGTACTCGACGCTCGGCGCGATGGCGATGTCGCCGCAGAGGTGAGGGCCGAGGCCGGGCCGGCTGACGAAGTTCGGCGCCCGATCCAGCGCGAGGTTCACCTTTCCGGAGCTGCCGCGCATCTTGAAGCGCTTGATTTCCTTGGTGAATTCGTCGTCGAGGTGGTCCTGGCCGACGAGCTTGAGGAAGGTCAGGTGGGGGTCGACGCCGGAGATGACGTGCCTGGCTCTGTGTTCGTCGCCGTTCTTGAGGACGACGCCCGTGGCCTGTCCGCCTTCGATGATGACGTGATCGACGGGGCTCTCGGTGAGGATCTCGGCGCCGTAGGACTCGGCGGCGCGGGCGATGGACATGCTCACGGCGCCGGTGCCGCCCTTGGCGAAGCCCCAGGAGCGGTAGGCCCCGTCGATCTCGCCCATGTAGTGGTGCAGCAGGACGTAGGCGGTGCCGGGGGAGCGGACGCCGAGGAAGGTGCCGATGATGCCGCTGACGGCCATGGGGGCCTTGAGGTGGTCGGACTCGAACCACTCGTCGAGGAGGTCGGCCGAGCTCATGGTCATGAGCTTGACGAGCCTTGCGCGCCGATCCTTGAGGTCCCCGAAGCGCTTGCCCATCTTGAGCAGCTCCATCCAGTCGAGGGGGTTGGCCGCGGTCAGGTCGGGCGGGGTCATCTCCAGGATGGGCTTGACGAACTGGCCCATCTTGTTCATCTCGAGGCCGAACTCGCCATAGGCCTCGGCGTCGCGGGGGCTGAAGCGCCGGATCTCTTCGAAGGTCTGGTGGGGGTCGGCCCATCGGCACAGCGAGCGGCCGTCGGGGTAGGGGGTGAAGGCCGCCTCCAGGGGCAGGATCTCCAGGCCGTGCCGGGCCAGCCGCAGCTCGCGGATGATCTGCGGGCGCAGGAGGCTGACGACGTAGGAGCAGACCGAGAACTTGAAGCCCGGGTGCAGCTCTTCGGTGACGGCGGCGCCGCCCAGGACGTGGCGCCGCTCCAGCACCAGCACGTCCCGGCCGGCGCGGGCGAGGTAGGCGGCGCAGACCAGGCCGTGGTGGCCGCCGCCGAGGATGATCGCGTCGTACTTTCTGGCCATCACGCCCTCTTTCGCGCGGGGTTGAAGAAGGGCTTCTCGACGACCGTGGCTTTGACGGTGCGCCGCCAGTAGTCGACCGAGATCTCAAAGTCCAGCTCGGTGCCGATCGCCTCGTAGCGGGCCGGGACGGTGGCCAGCGCGAGGTTCTTCTTGAGCGTCGGGGACCACGCGCCGCTGGTGGCGTAGCCGACCTGGCGGCCGAGGCTGTAGAGCGGCACCGAGGTGCGCCACGCCATCGAGGGCAGCGCCGGGGGCAGCCCCCTGGCCTCGAAGGCGCGCTCGATCTCGACCCAGTCGATGTCGAGGCCGACCGTGGCCCAGGCGTGCCCGCGCGCCTTCTCGGCCCGCAGCGCCTCCTGGCCGATGAAGGGGTCCCGGTCCAGGTTCACGGTCCAGCCCAGGTCCACCTCGTAGGGCGTCGAGGTCTGGGCCTCGGTCATGCAGGTCCTGGCGCTGCGGTAGTCGACCCCGGCCAGGATGAAGCCGGCCTCGACGCGGGTGACGTCCAGCGCGTCGAGGCCGGCCGGCATGATCCCAAAGGGGCGGCCGCCCTCGATCAGCGCGTCCCAGACCCGCAGCGCGTCGTCGTTGGCCATCCAGATCTCGTAGCCCAGATCCCCCGTGTAGCCCGTCCGGGTGATCGTCACGGGCGCGCCGGCCAGCTTCGCCGAGGTCGCCCGGAAGAAGCCCAGCCCCTGGACGGCGCCGTCGGTCACGGCGTTGAGGATGTCCCGCGAGGTGGGCCCCTGGAGCGCCAGCGCGGCGAGCCGCCGCGAGGTGTCGGTGATCTGCGCGTCGAAGCCGCGCGCATTGCGCTCGAACCAGCGCAGCGCGGGGTCCGCCGAGGTGACCCGGAAGTGCTGGTCGGAGAGCCGGGTCACGGTGCCGTCGTCGAGCATCTTGCCCTGGTGGTCGGTCCAGGCGCAGTAGACCACGCGGCCGACCCCGAGCTTGCGGATGTCGCGCGCCATCACCCAGGCCAGCAGCGCCGCGGCGTCCGGCCCGACCACGTCGACCTTGAAGAGCGGGGTGACGTCCAGCAGACCGGCCGCGTGCCGGAAGGCGAAGTACTCGCGCTCGTAGTAGGTGTCGTAGGAGCACACCGCGCAGTAGCCCGCCCAGTCCTTCCAGCGGTAGCTCTTGCACAGCGCCGCGGTTCGGGGGTGCAGAGGCGTCGGGATCATGGCAGCTCCTGCGGGCGAGGGCGGGCAGATCCATCGGCGCGCCGATGGGGCTTCCGATTGATATCCTTACCCCGCCTCTTGACCGGGTGTCCACCCATCGGGCGCCCGCTCGCCCAGCGCGAAGACCTCCACCGGAGACTCCAGGCCCCGCAGCTCGATCGGACCGAGCGGCTCCAGCTGCGGCAGCCGCTCCCCCGAGGCGCGCGCGGCCTCGACGGCCTCGGACGAGATCAACACGGCCACGCCGCACAGCTTGGTGCTGGCCTCCAGGCGGCTGGCCAGGTTGACCGAGTCGCCCAGCACCGTGTACTGCAGCCGCTCCTTGGTGCCGATGTTGCCCGCCACCGCCGCCCCGTAATGCACCCCGATCCCCTGCTGCAGCGCCTCCAGGCCCTGCGCCCGTCGCCGGACGTTGTGGGCCGCCAGCGCCTCCTGCATCCCCTCGGCCGCGCGGATCGCCCGGGCCGCGTCGTCCGGTCGCCCCGAGGGCACGCCGAAGACCACCATGATCCCGTCCCCCATGTACTTGTCCACCACCCCCCCCTCGGCCTCGATCGCCTCCACCATGGCGCTGAGGTAATCGTTGAGCTCGTCCACCAGCGCCTCCGGCGACAGCCTCGATGAGTAGCGCGTAAAGCCCCGCAGATCCGAGAAGAGCACCGCCACCTGCTGCCGACGACCCCCCAGCCGACCCCCAGGCTCCGAGAGCACCTCGGCCGCCAGCACCTCCGAGACGTAGGCCCCCAGCCGCTGCCGCACCCGCTCGGAGCGCCTCGTCGCCTCGGCCGCCTCCACCAAGAGCGCCTGCGTCCTGACCGCCGTCACCACCGCCAGCGCCGTCGCCCCGATGAAGTACACCCCCCAGATCGCGTACTCGTCCGCGTCGTAGCCGATCAAGGCCGCGTTGAGCCGCAGGTCGATCCCCACCATCAACACCCCAAGCCCCAGGTAGAGCCCCGCCCCGAAGAGCGCCACCGTCCGGGACAGCCGCGCCCCCCCTCCGATCACCCCCAGCAGCAAGATCGCGATGTCCGGGTTCCGAAGCACCCCGATCGAGTCGTCCGCCGGCCAGATCACCCCCGGCACCAGCGACAGCCCGATCGTCACCGCGTCGACCGCCACCGACAACACCAGATCCCGCCGCGTCGCCTCGCGCCGCCCCAGCGCCCGGAAGAACCACGCCGAGGCCGCCACCCCGAAGACCAGCCCCACCGTCACGATCACGAACTTCGGCTCACCCTGCGACAACCCGGGCAGCCCGCCAAAGAGCACCAGGCGCACGAAGACCAGCCCGCACAACACCCCCCGCAGCAGCGACACCGACCGCTCCCCCCGCGTCACCACCCGACCCAGGAAGGACTCCATCAACTCCGACATCTGGCCCGACGCCGCCGCGCTCGACTCCTTGCTCATCGCACCTCCTGCCCTGTCCGACGGCCATTGTACCCCGATGCGCCGACGGCGTCCGATTTCTCGCGCTCCATCCTCCACATGACGCCCCAACCCCGATCCGCTATCCTCTCGATCCGCCCCGCCGCGGCGCTTCCCCAGCGAAGGCCGCGGCCCGACGAGGTGCCCCATGACCCCAGCCTCCCACCGCTCGCCCCTCGCGGCGCGCGCCGGGCTGCTCCGACACGCCCTGCTCGTGCTGCTGGCGCTGACCGCGGCCTGCGTCGCCGACGTCCCCGCGCCCGTCGACCCCGGCGACCTCCAGGACCAGCCCCAGGCGCCCCCCCCCGCCTTCGTCGACATCCCCGCCGCCTCCTTCCTCATGGGCTCCACCGACTTCGAATTCGGCCACGAGCGCGACGAGCTCCAGCACGAGGTCACCCTCTCGCGACCCTTCCTCATGCAGTCCGTCGAGGTCACGCAGCGCCAGTGGGAGGACCTCATGGGCAACAACCCCTCCCGCGCCGCCCGCTGCCCCGACTGCCCCGTCGACTCCGTCTCCTGGTTCGACGCCCTGTCCTGGCTCAACCGCCTCTCCGAGCGCGACGGCCTCGATCGCTGCTTCGTCCTCGAAGGCTGCGTCGGCGTCCCCGGCGTTGACCTCCTGTGCCAGAGCGCCCTGAGCCGCGGCGTCGACTGCGCCGGCTGGCGCCTGCCCACCGAGGCCGAGTGGGAGTTCGCCGCCCGCGCCGGCTCCGAGACCGACTTCTACAACGGCTTCATCACCGACCCCTTCTGCGCCGACTCCAACCTCGCCGAGATCGGCTGGTACTGCGGCAACTCCAGCGACCGATCCCAGCCCGTCGCCTCCAAGACCCCCAACGCCTTCGGCCTCTTCGACATGAGCGGCAATGTCTTCGAGTGGGTCTGGGATCTCCACGGCCCCTACAGCGCCGACCCCGCCAAGGACCCCACCGGCCCCCCACAAGGCACCCACCGCGTCGGCCGCGGCGGCGGCTGGTTCAGCCTCGCCACCGAATGCCGCGCCGCCCGCCGCAGCGCCGAAGAGCCCAACACCCGCAGCCCAGACTTCGGCTTCCGGCCCGTCCGCACCAGCCGCTAAGATAGGTGAATAAATTCAAATGGTTGCATCGTCATGGCGCGGCCAGGCCTTCTCCAGAAGGCCCCGCCCCGACGACATCACCACCCGCCTCGATTGTTCCCGACAGGGTCACTGGCCAGTGATCCCGCCGCAGGCTCCTGCGGCCCACCCCCGAATCATCGTGCCCACCCAACGAGCCCCCCCCAATCCACCCAGCCCGTAATTCAAGCGTCCCCCCGAGGGGCACTGCCCCCCTTGCGCAGCGAGGGCAGTGCCCTTCGGGAGGCAGTGCCCCTCGGGGGACAGGGGGTGGAGTGTGCGATCCACCCATCCCGTAATACGAGCGTCTCCCCTCCTTGCGGAGCTGTCTCTTGGTCACATCTCATCGGAGCCCGTCGTGGTGGGGGTTGTTGTTGTTGAGAGGTTGTTGGGAGGATGATTGTTCTGTGTCACGGCCAGTGCCATCTGGTAAGCGTCAACACGGTCAAGCAGTCGATCCCAG
>SYOX01000008.1 GCA_005804885.1 Pseudomonadota bacterium | reverse complement strand
CGTCTCGCGCTGGTTGGTGATCCCGACGGCCTTAATCTGATCGGGGGCGGCGCCGGCCTGCTCGACGGCCCGCGCGACGGTGTCGAGCACCGAGCGCCAGATGTCCTCGGGATCGTGCTCGACCCAGCCGGGCCGGGGGTAGATCTGCCGGAACTCCTGGTTGACCCGCGCCCTCACGGTCAGCGCCCTGTCCAACACGATGACCGTCGTGCCCGTGGTTCCTTGATCGATGGCGAGGATGAAGTCGGTCATGACACCTCCCTGGGTGATGTGCGTGTCGCGCGTGGAATCGGGGATTCGGTATAGGGCAGGGCGCCCGGACATTCAACCCGCGCCGAGGTTGCGCCTCAAAGTCGCGATCCCGAGCGACGAGGGGTGCCCTCCAGACCTTCGGAATCACGACTTCGGGCTCCAAAGGGCGCCACCCGGACCTCAGAGTCAGGATTCGGAGCTCCAAGTGACGGCTTGGAAGGTTCGGAGCCACGATTTCGAGCGCTCGATGGCCAATCTGAAGTCCTGGAGGGTGGGCCGAGAGCTCCAGATCGCGATTTGAGCCCCGGATGGAGCGCTTTGAGCCTTGCGGGCGCGGCGCGGGCTGTCCTGGTCAGCGGAAGAAGCGCTCGGCGGCCGTGCGGCCGACCTTCTCGATGAGGAAGCCGTAGATCTTCTCCATGAGCCGGATCAGGTCTCGCTCGACGCGCTTGAGGCGGGTCCGCGCGCTGGACGCCTTGAGCTCGGCCTGCTCGATGGCTTCGAGGGCGGCCTTGAAGTCCTCGCTGCCCTGCTTGAGGGTGGGGACCTTCTCGACGCGGATGATGTCGGCCTCGGGCAGATCGGCCTCGACGAGGTGGATGAACTCGGCGGTGCGCTGGACCTGATCCTCGATCCTGGCGCCGGCGTAGTAGCCCACGCCGCTGTGGAAGATGTCGGTGTAGGGGGCCTCCTGGGCGGCCTTGAGGCCCCGGCTGGCCAGCTCCTGGCGGCTCTCTCTGAAGCACAGGTCCATCGTGTCGTCGGCGATGTCCCGATCGGTGATGGGCGCGATGATCGCGTCCTCAAGGTCCTCCAGGTCGCGTCCGGCCTCTTTGACGGTCCCGAGGGAGGCTTCGAGCAGATCGGCCTGCTCCTGGAACTTCGCCCGACGGAGCCTGCGCAGCGTGTAGAGCGCCGCCTTGATCTTGGTCCGGTAATGGGATCCCTCATCAAGTTTTTGCATGTTCAACTCCAGATTTCGCGTTCATACCAGCAGAGGCATCTCAACCCATCTTGAGGCCAGGATCAAGGCCTTGATCCCTGGCCGCTCGTTTTTTTTCAGAGTGCCCCGGGCTCACGCGCGGGACCACAGAGGCAGGCACGCCCATGCGGGGCTCAGGGGGGGCGTCGGCCACCCGACGACGTGTCACTCGATGGCTGGTCCAGACCCGGCTTGAGGCAGCGTCAGAGGTTGTAAAGCGCCCGAAACCACTCCATGAAGGGCTTTGACTCAGGGGCCTTGGGGTCAAGCACCTTGTCGCGGATAGCCTCATGAAGTTGTCTGCCCGGTGGTTTTTGCCAGGCAAGCCATGTGTGCAAACGAGCCTTGTAGGAGTGTTCGCGAATGAAGGGGGCTCCTTTGTTCCTGGCCTTATCCACGGCCACTTTGACATATCGCCAGACGGGATCGGTGGTGTGGTCAGGCACCAGGAGTGTCAGGAAGGTCTCCAGCATGCCTTCCTGCCGGTTGTCTGGCATCATCCAGAGGCCAAAGCCGGGTCTCTGAACGATGTCACCTGAGCGTTCGGGTGGGATGACCAATCCCCCCGGAGGGAGATCGTCGGGGATGCTTGGATGAAGCGCGGTCTTTCGACAGATGTCCCGGATCTTCACCCACCGGGCCAAGGGATCGTCATCGGCGTCCACGATCAGGCCCAGGATCTCCAAGCCAGAAGCTTTGAGTTCGGTATTGAGCAGCGCTTCGTGGAAATTGTCGACGCCATTGAGCGACGCGATGGTGACCACATACTCCCCCTTGTTGACGGCCCAGAGGATGCCGTTGTGCTCAACCAACTCTGGGATCACGCGCTTGTCGCTCTCACCTTCGACGAGGAGCTTGCGCTGGACGACCTTGCCTGCCACTTCAGCGGACCTCAAGGTGGCGCGCTGCGGCAAGGACGATCTCTTCCTCGCAGAAGGCTACGGTACGATCGCGACCGCGCTCGATGCGCTGAATGGAGACGGAGGGCTTGTCCTGGGCCACACTTTGGGCTTCGAGGACGTGCGCAAGGCTGAGCCAACAGTCGCTGCTGTGTGTCGTGGCGAAGACTTGGATATTGAGCCGCCGGGCTGTCTCGATGATGAGCTTCCACATCGCTTCCATGACGCTGTAATGGAGGCCCGTGTCGATCTCATCGATAAGGAGGACGCCACCTCTGGCGTGAGCCAGCGCCAGGGCGAGGCCGAGCAAGCGCCAGATGCCCTCTCCCATGCTGCTGATCGGCAGGCGAGGAGGCAGGCCCTTGATGTTGACGACGATCCCGCCGCGATACCCCGGGTCGTATCGGAGATTGTCGCTCCCAATCGAGGCGAGCCTGACCACACCGGGCTCGATGATGCGAAGCGCGTCCAGCATGAGGGACTCCACTTCGGTCAACACGACTTTTTCGAACATCCGCACGATCTGATGGGATGAGAGCGCGGACGTCGTGACAAAAACCAACGTCGCCCCCTCATCGTCCTCCTTGGGGAAGGGGACACGGCCCTTGAAAGAGGAAGGAACCAGGGGGTGTCTTGTCTCTTGAGGGTCGCTCTGTCCGCGCCTGACCTGGACGACAAGATCCCATCGGGGTTCTCCGTCTGGCCGTCTTGTCCCATCGAACAAGCCTTTGTCTTGCCGTTCAGCCGCATCGAACAAGCTGGGTTGAGAGCCTTGAAATGGCCACTGGGTATCCTGGATCGACACAACAACCCCGAGCGCGCTCTGATGGGATCGCCGACCCGTCAAGGTGGCCTGAGAACCTGGGCCAGGTCCGTAGCCGTGGAACATGCTGAAGTTCGACGGCCTCACATTGAAACCTCGGCCTTGAGGCAAGATCTCATTGCGGCGGTAAAGTGCCTGCGACAAGGTCTCGTAGCGACCCTCGGTTGCCAGAAGTTCAATGGCCTCCAGGACGGAGGTCTTACCGCTGTTGTTGGTGCCAACCAGGAGGTTGACCTGCTTCAGCTCGCTCAGCCCCAGGTTTTTGATCGCTCTGAAGTGGCTGATGTCGATGTGGTCAAACATGAACCGCGGCCCGTGTGGAGGGGTGTTGTCCAGGGCAGTGGGGGTCCCTGGGCTGCGAGGCAATCTAGGCGCAGAGGGGCGGGATGTCGAGCCTCGAGTTCGGGGCAGCCTCTTGCCCTTTGTGTTTCGGGCGAGCGGTGATCAACGCGCCACATCCCTTTTTGACGGGTCCAAAAGACATGTCCTGCGCCTCAGGAAGCTCGCGGTCGGTTCGACGGATTGGGGCGGGCCGCAGGAGCCCTGGGCGGGAGCGCTGGCTGGTGACCCCGTCGGGAACAATCAATGCGGGTCGCGAGGGCGCCGTGGCAAACGGCGAGGGCACCGTGGCAGGGCGCGGGGGGCCGGGACGAGGCGCGGGGGAGGCCGGGGCAGGAGGAGGGCGGGGGTCAGCGGGGGAAGGCGGCGGTGCCTTGCCAGGAGCCGTCGAAGATGAGGAAGCCGCCGCGCACGTCGAGGGGCTTTGGGCGTCAAGATCCTGAAGAGACAGAGGCTGGCGTTGAGAGCATCGGACGCCTCATACAGCACACGACCTCTCCATAAAGGCCGTGGTTGAGCCCTTCGAGGCCGTGCTGCAGACGCGCCGAGTCAAACAGGAGCCCTTCGACAACAATCCAGAAAGGTGTAGTGGATCGTGAGCGCTGAACCATCGGCGCGCGTATGGGACGCGCAGAAGGAAGCATCGAACAGATGTGGCCTGTGAGGCGCCCAGATCGCTCCAGAGCTTGAGAGTCCGTAAACCTCGCGGTGAGCGGTCAACTCGTCGGAGACCCTGCCTGCCCACTCCAAGGTCGTTCGACTCTGTGTGTAACCCAGCATCCCAGCGTCGGTCTCGTTGCAGGCATACCGGGAGTTGAGGAAGCACCCAAGCCCATCATGACCCAGAAAGGGCGTGACGCCAGCTCCCGAATAGAGGCGCTTGGCCTCGAAGGCAAATCTGGGCCTTCGTCCTCTTTGATCCGCTCTCACAATCTCGATGTCCACTCTCGGGCGATCGCTGCCCTCCCTGCCATCGATGTTCTGAGGTGGATCGTCGTGAACATGGTAGTGGAGGACCCAATCTGGCGAGTCCAGGGCCTCCAGATAGTCTTGCATGGCTTGAACCAACAACCCCGTGATCGCGGGCTCTTGCTTGGAGGACAGATCAACCATCTGGCGCTTCAGATGGGCGAATGCCTTTTCAACAAGCACATGAGCGTGCTCCACAAACGCAGATCTATAGGTTTCCGCCAGGAGCCTCGCGTTGGGAGGAGCCTCATGGTCCGTCACGTCACGCCCCACCCACAAGGGACGAGGCGATGAACTCGTCGGCGTCGATCAGAGCTTGAGAGCGGGTCCAGTCGAAGCGATGGCGTGGCTTGAAGATGTAACCGCAGGTCTTCGTGGTCACAAAGACCGTCCGATCGAAATACAACCACTGACCGTGCTGCGCCTGCACGCGCTCGGAGAGCTGTTCAAGGACCCTCGACAAGGTCGCGTCGGGCGCGTCAAGAATGGTCGGTGGCGCCGGATCGTCCGTAGAGCGCCCCACAAAGCCAACCTCCACGACGTTGATCTCCCGCTGAACGATGATCCTCGCCCGGTGACGAAATCCCTCTTGGGGGCCGACGAACCCATCGAGCGTCTTTTCGAGAGCCTGGGCGTACTGACTCAAATGTGTCTTCGAGGCGGGAGCCATCAGATCGGGGGGGAGCGCGCCATCTGTCATACGTCGACGCACTGCGGTCAGATCTTCGATGAGCCAGCGCTCGGAAGCCCGCAATCCCAGCGCGTCGAAGACCAGCTCATCGAGCCTTGCTTCCAGCCCCTCCCAACGGGTGAGATCATCTCCTTCAAGAGCGCCATCCCTGCGCCATCGGGCTTGAGACGCGACCACGAGGTCGCGGTGAAGCGCCTCCCAGGTCTGCAAATCGGGCTCGCCCAATGTCCCGAGAGGCGTGGGGATGTCGCGCAGGTCTGCAAGAGTGCCCCTGTTGCCTCGGACTCCTTGGGCCGATGATGTGAAGAACTCGTGGTAGGCCGCGAACCTGGAGCTCAAAAAGAGGCTCAACGCGCGCAACAACCGCGACTGGCCAGTGTCCCCCGCGATGCCAATGTATATTGGAGGGACCGCCAGGAAGTCTTCTCTGAAGACGGCGTAGTTGCGCTCTGGATCAACGATGATGTGGGGGGGGCGGCAGGCCGCCAGCGGGATTTTGCCCCTTCCTTTTCGAACGAAGTGTTCATCCTTCGGGATCAGCTCGGTGGCGTCGGGCGGGAAGCTGTACATCCGCCCTTTGCGCTGGACCTTGCCAAGGATGAGGCGACGCTGTCTGGCCAGTTCAGGGACAGCATCGAGCGGCTGGGGTCTATCTCTGGCCTGCTCCTTCGACTGTGACCGGATCTCCAGCCCCTGTGCGCTGACCAGCCCGTGTTCATCCATGAATTTCAACAGTGAAGGGAACCGCTTCTGCAAAGACTGCAGCAAGCGCGCGTCCCTTGGCGTGCCCCACATCGCAAGCTTCCATGGGAGCGAATGGCCGCTGGCGGCCAAAGGGGCAGAGACGGCCCGCAGCTCGGTGGCGTTCTTTGTAATGATCCAGGTTCTGGCGCGCTTGTTGGGTTCTCGGGAACGATTGGCTTCCTGGTTGGCCACAAGGGGGGAGAAGACCTCGATGGCGCCGGTTCGATTCGGGCGGGACTCAGGGAGAGGGCCGAAGAAGATCGCAGCCGCAGGCTGGCGGGCGCGTCCGCGGAACAGGACCTCTCGCAGGTTGGCCAGGTTGGCGATGGCCCACACCTCCGCCCTCGCAAAGAAGTGCTTGCGGAAAGAGGTCTTGTCTTCCTTCTCGAAGAGCGTCATTGCCGGGAGCAACAACGCGGCGCTCCCGCCTGGGGCGATGTGATCGAGGGCCTTCCACACAAAGGCCTGGGCGAGCTGGAGGTTCTGGCAGGGGTGGGTAGCCTTGCGCTTGTCCATCCAATCCAGCGCGAGAGGATTGTCTGCCCTTGTGGCCTTGAGCCAGGGTGGGTTTCCAACAACCCAGTCAAACCCGGCTCGCTCCATCAGGGTTGGCCACGCGGCGTCGAAAAAATCAGCCTCGAAGATGTTGGTCCCTCGGAGCCCAGGGAGCTTGAAGTCCGGGTGTCGGTGGAGATCTGGAGGCGCGATATAATCGAGCATGGTCAGCAAAAGGCTCAGCTCGGCTACTCTGCAAGCGGAGCTGTCTCTCTCGACGCCAAATATGTGGCGCGTCAAGAGATCCCTCAGTTCAGCGGGCGCGAGTTTTCCACGGGACTGCATCTGGCGCTCAATCAACCTCCGATAGCATTGGACAAGGAAGGCGCCGGACCCGCAGGCGGGATCGAGGACGCGCATGCCAGGATTGAGCGGTCGATGGTTGTCCAACTCCGAGAGCATGAAGTCGACGGCCGGGATTGGGGTGTAGAACGCGCCCTTGTCGCTGTCCTTCTGCTCGTCTGCGAGGAACTGCTCGTAGATGACGGACAGCGTCTCGATGGGGATGTAGGAGAAGTCGTAGGCTCGAAAGTCCAAGTGGAGTTGTCCAGCAGGCTCATCGCCCAGGAACGCGCCCGCCACCAATTGCAGTTGATCGATCGTCGGGGCCTCGGCGCCCAACAGAGACAAAGGGAAGACAGACCCGTTGAGCCACCCATCGATCTGTTCGATGAGCCGGGTCATGTCTTGTGGCTGGACGCCGCGGCCAAAGACCTGCCGGGCCTCGAAGCCCCACTCGGTGAGCTTGCGTTCGGAGAGGATGTCGCGGTCTCGCAAGTACCTAAGGTAGACGAACTTGCCGATGAGGGCGTGGCTGGTGTCCCTCGACAAGCCGTCGGCCTGAAGGTGTCTGGCAAGTTTACGGAGATTAGACAGAAGTCGCGAGTCGACCCGGTCGTCAGGGCTCAAGTCCTTGGAGTACGTCTCCCATACCACCCCTCGATCAATGGATCCTGAAGTCAGCGAGGAGAGCTGTGTGGTCACCTGACTGAAC
The DNA here is from genome assembly GCA_005804885.1 of Pseudomonadota bacterium. Lineage (GTDB taxonomy): Bacteria > Myxococcota_A > Bradymonadia > Bradymonadales > SYOX01. The sequence continues at coordinate 15,136 of SYOX01000008.1, read as the reverse complement.
CCAATGGCGGCTTCGAGGACGCCGCGATAAGCGGAGGGGGTCGTGGTCTCGGGCTCGTAGGTGAACCCGGTATAGACTCGCACGCAGTCCGGGAGGCGGATCACCAGGAAAGGGACAATGCCCTGGTTCCAGACGAAGCGATGGATACGATTCGCTTCTTCGATGGAGTCTGCCTCCGCAAGGTACACCACTGGCCATGATGTGCTGCGAGCAGGCGCCTGGATCAGGTAGATCCCCCGTACATTGCACGCTCTGGATGCCGTTTGAAAGGCATGGCCATGCCCTGTGATCTCGCCCATGGAAGCTCCCGTCAGGAAGTTGGGCGAGCTGGCATATCCCAGTGTTTCAGCGAGCGATGCAATGTTCACAGTGCTTGCCTCGGTTTGGGTCTGTTGAGGTTATAGATCATGAGAGCCGTTCGGGTGTCAACCGCAGGTATCCAACACAAGCGGCCTTCAGACATCTACTCGCCTGTTCAGATTTCTTCAAGCCCAAGGCTCAACACGATGAACATAGGCCGCTCTGAACGGGGGGTCAGCGGGGGAAGGCGGCGGTGCCTTGCCAGGAGCCGTCGAAGATGAGGAAGCCGCCGCGCACGTCGAGGGGGCGCTCCAGGACGATGTCCATGGTCATGCCGGCCAGCGAGGGGGCAAGAGCGCCGAGGCTGCCGAGGTCGACGGAGGGCAGCGGGAGGCTGAGGCTCTGGTTGAAGAGGCCTTCAAGGCGAGGCCAGAGCTGGGTCAGCAGGAGCTGCTCCAGGGTGGCGGCGCTGAACTGGGGGGCGTCGCCGGTGGTGCTGACGACCCAGGCGCGGATCTGGGGGTCGGGGGCGATGGTCACGGTGATGGCCGCGCCGTCGACGGAGACGTCGGCGCCGACGAGGACGTTGAAGGCGTAGACGTCCTGCTGGTCGCCGAAGTCTGCGAACATCTGGAGCTGGCCCAGGGTGATGAGCAGGTCGTTGGGCAGCTCGTCGGGGGCGGGCTCGGTGATGACGGGCGGCAGCAGCGCCGAGACGGTGGCGGTTTCGAGCAGGAAGCTGAGCTCGGCCGGCAGGACGTCAAAGACGTTGATCTCCAGCACCCCGGCGTCCCAGATCGCGTGCATCAGGCCGTTGAAGAGGCCCAGGCGCATGCCGATCTGGAGGCGGCTGGATTCGAAGAAGGGGGCCGGGGTGTCGGGGGCCTCGCTCAGCGCCACGCCGCGCGAGTCGAGGAAGTGGGGGGCGCCGCCGGCGGTGACGGTCATGTCGAGGATCGCGTCGAGGTGGCTGCCCGGCACGGGATCGATGGTGGTGACCTGGGCGGCCATGCCCACCTCGATGGCGGGGCCGAGGCCCGTCTCCAGGTTGAAGGAGAGGCCGTTGAGCGCCCCCTCCAGGGACTGGAAGACGCCCAGCAGAGTGTCGGGGAGCTGGTCGATGAAGGCGCCCTGGACGGCCTCCAGCAGCGTATCCTCCAGCACGCCGCGCAGCGCCCCCTCGGCCAGATCGAAGATCGCGTTGGCCTCGCCGCTGCCGAACTGGCTCGTGGCCTCTTCGAAGGCGAGCTGGACCTCGGAGAGCCCGACCTCGTAATCCGCGCCCGCGCCGTCCTTCTTGAGGGTCAGCTCGACGAAGGCCGAGGCGGTGGCGGTGATGCCCCCGTCCAGGCTCAGGGTGGTGCCCTGGACGCTGAACTGGCCGGCGGTGCCGACGCGGACGTCGCGCATCTGGACGTAGAGATCCAGGCCCTCGTCGGTGACCTCGATCTCGACTCGGGTGTCGTCCAGCCTCACTTCGGTGATCCGAAGCGCGAGGGTGTCGCTGTCGGCGACCGGGTTGGGCACCCGCGACATGACGTCGATCTCCTGAATGAGCAGCTCAAGGATCCCGGCGAGGTCGTCCGTGAGGACCTCGCTGGCCAGGGGGTCGCGGACCAGGGGGCTGCCGTCGTCGAAGAAGGCGCGGCCGATCTTCAGGCGCGCGCCGTCCGCGAAGCGGGCCCCGGTCAGGTCGTCGATCGTCTCTCCGCCCGGTCCCAGCCCGCCGTGGATGACGGGGTGGTAGGCCTCGGCCCAGAGGAAGTCGACGCCGGAGGTGGCCTCGACGGCCTGGAGGCCGTCGGTGGCGATGATCTCGACGTGGTTGATCCCGAAGCGGGGCGTGATCGTGGTCTCGAAGTCGCCGTCGGCGTCCAGCGCCACGGCCTGACCGTTGACGAAGACCCGCAGGTCGCCGTGGGTGTCGGTGACGCGCCCGGCGACCTCGACCTCGGGGTCTTCGGCGGCCAGGAGCTGGGCTCCGGCTGGCGGGCGGCGCACCAGGATGCTCGGGCCGCCCTTGTCGACGATCAGCGCGCGGCGGCCGCACTTGAGCGCGCCGTCCGCGCCGCGCGCGCAGCCGACCAGCGCCAGCGACCCTTCGCGCTCCAGCCGCCAGCGGCCGGTGTCCAGCAGCGTGGCGGCGCCCTGGGGCTCGACGCTGAAGGTGACCTCCAGGTCGTCCATCGGGCGGCCAAACTGATCGTAGGCCGTGCCCTCGGGGAGCACCTGCACGCCCGGCGCGTAGACGTGCCGCAGCGGGTCGACGGCGACCTCGATGAAGTCGGGCAGCAACACCAGCCCCTCGGGCTCGGCCTCAGGCTCGCCGCCCGGCTCCCCCTCGGGCGAGCCCTCGGGCTCGTCGGTGACCTGGATGATGCCGGGGCGCTCCTCCTCGCAGCCGAGCGCCGCGGCGGCGATCAGGGCGAGGAGCGCGGCTTGATATGTAAGCCTTTGATTCAACATGAGTTCCTCAATCCTGAAGCGGTCAGCGCGACCCGAAGTTGCCCTGGAGGATGAAGTGCGTGCCGCTGATGGTCAGCGCCGGGGAGATGAGGCCGAGCTCGGTCCCTCGGGGGATCCCGAAGGTGTTCAGGGAGTCGGGCAGGGCGAAGGCGGGGATGGGCAGGGCGGGCAGGGCGTTGTTGAGGGCGTTGTCGATGACGCTCTGGAGCAGGCGCCGGAAGAAGTCTTCGAGGATGCCGCCGGTGACAGGGTCGAGGGCGACCGAGTCGCTGGACAGGACGAGGCGCTGGAGGACGATCCCGCCGAACCTGAGCTCTTCGCCGTTGACGAGCGAGACGTCGGACTCGGCCACGGCGCCGAGGGTCAGGTTGAGGGGCTCGTCGAAGAAGCCGGGCCAGAGCAGGGAGACCTGCATGGCGCCGAGGGTCAGGCGGACCTTGCCGCCGCCGACGCTCTCGATGACGGGGGGCAGGGCGGTGTTGAGGGTGGCGCTGATCTCGGCCGGGGCGCCGAAGGTGGCGCCGTCGAGGGTGGCGTCGAACATCCCGGCGCGCCACAGCACGTGGAGGACCTGACCGAGGGCGCCGATGTGGACGCCCGCGGCTACGGAGCGCGTGGTGGTCGGGTCGAGCAGGACGGCGCCGGAGGGGCGAGGGGCGCCCAGCGTCGTGCCGCCGCGGTTGACCGGGCCGCTGAAGCGCAGGCCGAGCCCGAAGAGCGCGCGGCTGGTGTTGGTGGCCAGAGATGAGAAGCGCAGGCCGAAGCCGACCGGGATGGTGCCGCCGCCGAGCTTGGGGACATTGAAGGTCGTGCCCAGGCCGCTGATGTCCAGGCCCGAGACGACGCCGTCGAGGATCTGGTTGAAGCTGTCGCGGACGTAGTTGCGGATCTGGTCGCGGATCAGGTCGCGCACCGTGCCTTCGAAGAGGCTCACGAGGATGTCGATGACGAAGCCGGCCAGCCCGCTGAAGTTGGTGCTGACGCTGCCGACGTTGACGCTGTTGACGGCCCGCAGGGAGATCCGCGGGCGGTTGTTCTGCATGCTCATGTTGAAGGTCATGTCCAGGGTCAGGCTGCTCACGGTCGCCGAGCCGGAGGTGCTGACCGTCCCGCCGATGCCGATGTTCAGCCGGACGTCGCGCACCGTGGCGACCGCCCGCAGGCCCCCGTCCACCAGCGAGAGCGCCACGTCCTGGGGGCCGCCGATGTTGAGGTCGCGGTAGTCGACCCGCAGGCGGAAGACGCACGAGCAGCCGACGAAGGGCAGGCAGACGTCCTGGACGCACTGATCGATGAAGGGGCTGGCGCCGCGCAGGGCGCCGTCCAGCGTCGTCTCCATGCCCTGGCTGTTGAGCATGGTGTGGAGCAGATCGGCGAGGCTGTTGAGGCCGCCCGAGCGGCTGGTGTCGTCGATGGCGGCCTGGGCCAGCCGCAGGCTGACGGCCTCGTCGAGGAACTGCCCCTCGCCGATGTACTCGTCCGAGACCAGGAAGGCGCAGGTCCTGGAGCTCTGCTCCCCGAAGCCGTCGGTGGCCACCACCTCGGCGAAGTTGATCCCGAAGACCGTCGTGATCGCCTGCGAGATGGTGTTGTCCTCGGCCAGGGTCGAACTCTGGTTGTTGACCCGCACCGACGAGACCCCGTTGACGTCCGTGACCCGCGCCCGGAAGGTGACGTTGTCGCCCGGCCTCATGTCCAGCATCGCCCCATCCGCGGGGCCGAGGCACCGGATCTGCGGACCCTGGCCGTTGACGATCACCGTCGCCTCCGCCGTCACGGGCTGGCCGCCCTCCGTCTCGCCGGTCACCTCGGCGAAGACGGCGTAGCGCCCCTCCGCGTCGAAGCGGAAGCGGGCCTGCCCGAAGGCCACCGCGCTCGGCGTGACCCCGACGGCCACCGCGGCGCCCTCGATCACGTTGGCGAAGCGATCGGTGACGACCGTGTCGAAGGTCACCACCTGCCCCAGCCCATAGACCTCCTGCTCGGGCACCTTGGCCAGCGCCATCGCCGCCGGCGCCGCCGGCAGGACCTCCAGCGCGTCGGCCACCTGATCGGAGGCGCCGTCGACCTGACAGGCCACCGTGTACAAGCCCGCCCGCGTCACCGACAGCGACCCTCCCTCGACCGACACGCCCTCGCCGGCCGGATCGGTGACCACCCGCGCCTCGACCCCCTCGATCGCATTGCCGTAGGCGTCAAAGACGCTGCAGGTGACCGACGCCACCTCCCCGGCCTGCATGAGGTTTCGATCCAGCTCCGCGATGACCTGCGCTGGCGCCCCCGGCAAGATCGTCAGCTCCGCCGGCGTCTCGTCGATCAACCCCATCGAGGGGTACGCGCAGGTGAGCACGCCCTGCCCGGCCCGCGTGGCCGTGAAGCGCTGCGCCGTGACCTCGTCGGCCACCAGCGAGCCGCCGGGCGAGTGCGTGATCTGCACCCGCGCCCCCTCATCGGCCTCCAGCGTCATGCCCGACGCGTCGTGCACCCGGCACGTCACGTCCACCGACTCGCCGGCGCGCACCTCGCTCAGGCTCAAGAGCGTCTCGACCCCCACCGGAATGACCGGGAGGTCGACGGCCTCCGGCTCCGGGATCTTCTCGGGCTCGGGTTCGGGCTCGTCCTCGGGCTGGGGCTCCGGCTCGTTGCGCTGCGCCGAGGCGCCAGGCCCCTCGTCCTCACACGCCGCCAAGGGCACAAGAAGACCCGCCAGCAGCAGGCCGAGCACTACGATCCGGGGTATCTTCATCACTCACCCACGCTCTTCAGGAGATCCGGTTCTTCGCCTCGGGCGACACGCCGCACGACGCAACCTCGATCCAGGAAACAAGCACTTCCGGCAGGATAGCCGCCGACGCGGCACCGGACAAGTCGCGCGCCGGCGGCGCCCGCATTGACACGCGGCCCGCTTAACAAGACCCTCCGCCCGATGGTCCTGTTTCACGGGAAACACCCGACCCTGAACCCTGCCCCTGGAGACGCCATGTCACTGAAAACCGCTCGACACGCCCTCGGCAAGCGCCTGCTCTGGATCGCGGCGCTGGCGGCCGCCGCCACGCTGGCCGGCTGCCCCGACGACGAGCCCGTCTACTCCGATCGCAACAACGCATCGCCGGAACCCGAGCCCGAGGGAGAACCCGAGGCCGAACCCGAGGCCGAGCCCGAACCAGAATCCGAGCCGGAGCCGGAGCCCGAACCCGAGCCTGAACCCGAGCCCGAACCCGAGCCGGAGAGCCTCATCGGCGCGCCTTGCGGGGCCAACACCGACTGCGGCTTCGGGGGCTTCTGCGTGACCCCGGAGCAGGGCTTCGTCGGCGGCTACTGCATCAGCACCTGCGACCCGACCGAGCCGATCCCCTGCGACGGCGACAACCCCTGCCTGCGGCTGGGCGACAACGACCTGTGCGTCGACGCTTGCGAGGTCGACGAGGACTGCCGCGAGGGCTACGGCTGCGTGCGCTTCTTCCCCGACGACCCCTTCTGCTTCCCCGTCGAGTGTCGCCAGGACAGCGACTGCACCGAGGGCAAGGTCTGCGGCAGGAACACCTGCGGCGACCCCGAAGCGGCCACCGGCGACGCCTGCGGCGACAACGCCGATTGCCAGCCCGGCGGCTTCTGCATCGGCGAACTCAATGAGATGAACCAGCCGACCGGCTTCGAGGACGGCTACTGCAGCCTGGCGGGCTGCCAGAGCGACGATGAGTGCGCAGGAGATGCTTACTGTGCTTTTAACGGTGAGGCCTTCTTTTGCTTGGAGTCTTGCGATTCTCAGGAGGATTGCAGGCCGCGGTACAGCTGCCTGCCCTTCGACGGCCAGCGCGCCTGCCTGCCCGGGCAATGCGTCGGCGACGACGAGTGCCCCGAGGGCAGCGTGTGCGCCAACGCCATCTGCGGCAACCCCGAGGCCGCGCTCGGCGACCCCTGTGACAGCAACGCCGACTGCCTCAGCGGCGACTTCTGCGTCCTGCCCGACAACCCCAACACGCGCGGCTTCCACGGCGGCTACTGCGCCCGGCTCAACTGCGACCCCATGACCAGCGGCCAGTGCGGCGACGAGGGCATCTGCCTGCCCGTCGACCAGATGGGCAATGGCGTCTGCCTCGACGCCTGCCAGAGCGACGAGGAGTGTCGCGAGGGTGGCCTCTACGAGTGCCGGCTCCTCTTCCCCCAGCTCCCCGAGGGCGACACGGCCTGCCTGCCCACCGTCTGCTTTGACGACACGGACTGCCCTGAAACCTTCACCTGCGAGATCGCCTCCTCATCCTGCCAGCCCTGACCCGCCGCGCCCGTCGTACGGCGGCCCGGCGAGCCCGTGGCCGTCGACGCCGAAACTAGTTTTCGTGGACCCTCAAATGCCTCTTGCGCTGGAGCGTGGTGAGCTTACAATCGCGCCGCCACACAAGGAGGTCCACACGATCATGTTGACGATCACCATCCTCTACAATCACGACTTCGCGGACGCTTCGGCCGACCTCGCAAGCGAGGACGACGACCCTCCAGAACCCTCCCTCGTCGACGACATCGCCCGAGCAGATGTCGCCAACGTCGCGTCCTCCATCGCCGAGGCGCTCTCCCTCTTCCCTGGCCTCCGGATCCGCACCCGCCCCGTACAGACCATCGCCGACATCGTGCGCGAGACCCGCGAGCACCGACCCTCGGCCGTCATCAACCTGTGCGAGTCCCTCAAGGGCGACGCCCGCTTCGAGGTCCCGGTCGCCTGGATCCTGGAGCGCCTCAAGATCCCCTTCACCGGCAGCCCCGCGCAGACCTTGCGCCTTTGCCTGGACAAGGCCGCCTGCACCCAGGCCCTCCAGCGCGCCGGCGTCCCCGTGCCGCGATCCGTCCTTTGCGCAGACCTCAAGACCCTGCCCCAGGACATCACCTTCCCCTGCATCGTCAAGCCCAACCGCGAGGACGGCTCCATCGGCATCGAGCCCTCCTCCGTCGTCCACGACCGCCGCGCGCTGATCGACAAGGTCGACCACGTCATCAAGACCTACCGACAGGCCGCCCTGATCCAGCAGTTCGTCGGCACCCGCGAGATCAACGTCGGCCTGCTCGGCGCCCCCAGCCTCGACGCCCTGCCCTTGATGGAGATCAACTTCAAGGGCTTCCCCCCCGGCTCGCCCCACATCGTCAGCTTCGCCTCCAAGTGGCTCGCCGACACCCTCGAGTACCAGAACACCTTCGCCGAGCCCGCGCAGCTCGACCCCGCCTGCGCCCGGCGCGTCGCCCAGATCGCCCGCGCCGCCGCCCGCGCCGTCGGCATGCGCGACTACGGCCGCGTCGACCTGCGCCTCGACGACCAGGGCCGCGCCTGGGTCGTCGACGTCAACCCCAACTGCGACCTCGCCCCCGACGCCGGCTTCGCCCGCGCCGCCTCTCGAGCCCACATCGCCTACCACGACCTGTGCTGGCTCCTGCTTCAGATCGCGTTGACCCGCAAGCCCACGCCCAGCCTCCTCGGACCCGGACCCGGCAACATCGCCCTCCACAGAGCGCGCTGGAGCACCCCCGCCGACGCCGCGCAACTCCCGTGAGCCGACCTGCGGACATCAGGAACATAAACATGGAATATCAACCACTTACACCAGAACTACGCCCGGCCCTGGAGCACTTCCTGCGCGACGTCGAGACCTTCGAGGCCGAAGAGATCGAGGTCGCCCTGGAGCTCGCCGACATCGCCCTCGGCCGCCCCGAGCAGCCCGACTACCACTTCATCCTCGCCGTCCGGGAGGGCCGCGTCCTCGGCTACATCTGCTACGGGCCCACCCCCATGACCTCCGGCACCTTCGACCTCTACTGGCTCGCCGTCCACCCCGACGCCGGCCGACAGGGCATCGGCCGCACCCTCGTCCAGAAGATGGAGGAGGCCCTCGCCCTGCTCGAAGCCCGCCTCGTCCGCGTCGAGACCTCCAGCCGCGGCGAATACCAGGCCGCGCGCGCCTTCTACGCCAGCGCCGGATACACCATCGAGGCCCGCCTCGCCGACTTCTACAGCCCCGGCGACGACCTCTGCATCCTCACCCGGCGCATCAACCAGCCCTCGCCCTCCCTCTTCGTCACCGAAGGCAGGGAGTTCGCCGAGCTCTACGACCTGGCCTTCTGCAGCGAGCGCGACTTCGAGGCCGAGTGCGACTTCCTGACCCGCTGCGCCAGGCGCTTCGGCCACGGCGCACCCCAGCGCGTCATCGAGTGGGCCTCCGGACCCGCCCGACACCTGGAGACCTTCGCCCGCAGAGAGCTCACCGATTGCGTCGGCGTCGACCTCTCCCCCGTCATGACCCGGATCGCCAGCGACCGCCTCGCCCACCTGCCCAACGTCCGGATCATCCAGGGCGACATGACCACCGAGGTCGTCAAGCCCGAGGCCGACCTCGCCTACACCATGCTCTCCTCCATCCACTACCTCCCCGGCGAGGACGCCCTCGGCAAGCACCTCAACGCCTGCGCCCGATCCTTGCGACCTGGGGGCCTCTACGTCATCGAGGCCACCCACCCGCGCGACCTCACCCGCGAAGGCGCCCACACCACCTCCTGGGAGATCCGCGCCCGCGACCACCACATCAAGGCCAGCTTCAAGATCGACCTGACCAACCCCTCTGGCCTCACCTTCCAGACCTGCATCCGCCTCGACGACCAACACGGCGAGCACCGCCGACAGTTCGCCGTCAACGACCCCTGGCTCATCCCCGACGCCGACGCCTGGGACCGCGTCGTCTCCCGAGAGCCCCTCTTCGAAACCGTCGCCCGGCTCGGCGACTTCGACACCTCCCTCTCCTGGACCCACCCCAACGCCTGGCGCCTCATCCTCGTCCTGCGCCGCGTCTGATCCTCCCCGCCCCCCCTCGACCCCATCGCCCTTGTCAGATCGCACCGCGGCGTGTATCCCCTTTTTCCAGGGGCCGCCGCCCGCTCTGTTCACCCTCTCACCTCCCCACCCCAAGAGAGCCTCTCCATGCGCCTGTCTGCCATCATCCTCGCCGCGGGTCAGGGGACCCGGATGAAGTCCTCCCTGCCCAAGGTCCTCCACCAGATCCTCGGGCGACCCATGATCGGCCACGTCGTCGGCCTCGCCCGCGCCGTCCACGCCCAGCGGATCGCCGTCGTCGTCGGACACGGCCGAGAGCGCGTCGAGGCCTGCCTGACCGACCAGGAGCCCGGCGACGACCTCGGCTTCGCCCTCCAGGCCGAACAGCTCGGGACCGCCCACGCTGTCCTGCAAGCCCGCGAACTCCTTCAAGATCATCAGGGCATGACGCTCATCCTCAGCGGCGACGTCCCCAACATCGACCCCCTGACCCTCCAGCGCTTCATCGACGAGGCCGCCGACGCCAGACACCCCGTCGCCTTCGTCTCCTGCGTCGTCCCCGACCCCACCGGCTACGGCAGGATCGTCCGCGACGCCCAGGGCCAGGTCCTGCGCAATGTCGAGCACCGCGACGCCACCGACGAGCAGCGCCTCATCCACGAGATCAACGCCGGCGTCTACCTCGTCGACAACGCCTTCCTGTGGACGCACCTCGGCGCCGTCGGCGCCGCCAACGACCAGAAGGAGTTCTACCTGCCCGACCTCTTCGAACTGGCCCTCGCACAGGGCGGCCTGACCGCCTTCGTCGCCCCCGTCGCCCAGGAGTTCGAAGGGATCAACACCCGCGCGCAGCTCGCCGCCGCCGAGACCTTCGCCCGCGCGCGGCGCAATGACGCCCTCATGCGCGCCGGCGTCACCATGATCGACCCCGCCGCCACCTACGTCGACGCCTTCGCCCAGGTCGAGCCCGACGTCCTCATCGAGCCCGGCGTCCGCGTCGCGGGCCGCTCGACCGTCGCCGCCGGCTGCCTGCTGCGGCAGGGCGCCATCGTCGAGGACAGCACCCTGGAGCCGGGCGTGGAGGTGCTGCCCTACAGCCACATCGTCGGCTCGATCGTCCGCCAGGGCGCAAGAATCGGCCCCTTCGCGCACATCCGCCCGCTGTCCGACATCGGCCCCGGCGCCAAGGTCGGCAACTTCGTCGAGATCAAGAAGTCCACCCTCGGCGCCGGCACCAAGGCCAGCCACCTGAGCTACCTCGGCGACGCCACCCTCGGCGCCGGCTGCAACCTCGGCGCCGGCACGATCACGTGCAACTTCGATGGCGACGGCAAGCACCCCACCGTCCTCGAAGACGGCGTCTTCGTCGGCTCCAACACCGCCCTCGTCGCCCCCCTGCGCCTCGGCCGCGGCGCCTACATCGGCGCCGGCTCCACCATCACCAAGGACGTCCCGGCCGACTCCCTCGGCGTCGCACGCGGCCGACAGCGCAACATCGAGGGCTGGGTCCCACGCATGCGCCGCCGCGAGCGCCCCTGAACCACCGACCCCGCCGCTGACGCCCTCGATGACGTCGACATCTACGGCTGGATGATCCGCCCCCGGACCCTCGGGATGCGCTGCGCGATCGTGTAGGTGATGTTGAGCCACAAGAGCAGCTCGGGCGTGACGAGGGGCTTGCCGTTGTTCATCAAGGCCACGCTGATGTCGCGCTCCGGGTCAGCGTAGGCCAGCACGTTCGTAAAGCCCAGGTGCCCGAAGGCCTGCGCGCTGCCCCGACCGTAGAACCCCATCGTCTGGCCGCCCAGCATGAAGCCCAGCCCGTAGCGGATCGGCAGCCCGATCGTCCGATCCAGCTCCCAGCTGTTCTGCGGCGCCACCGCACCGCGCACCGTCTCCGGCGCGAAGACCCTGACGCCGTCCAACATACCGCCGCGCAACAACAATTCGAAAAATCGGCAGGCCTCGTTGGCCGTCGCGTAGACATTGCCCGCCGGGACGATCCCGGTGATGAAGCGCGGGTCGTTGGACAGATCCACCGCCTCCTGGAGCCCTATCCCCAGCGAGCGACGCAGCAGGTTGTCGAAGGGGAAGGCCGGCGGCGGCCCCGTCACCGACTCCCGCGCCACCTCCCCGACCCGCTCCGGCCCCACCCCGTAATTGAGCGCGTCGAAGCCCAGCGGCTCGACGATCTCCTGGCGCAAGAAGCTGCGGACGTCCTGGCCCGTGACCTGCCTCACCACCTCGGCCATCAGGAAGCCGCCGTTGACCGCCGTGTAGGCCAGCCGCTGCCCCGGCGCCGTCTCCGGCCTTGAGTCCAGCATCAGCTCGACGATCCGCTCCGGGCGCGAGAGCAGCTCCGGATCGACGTGCGCGGTCGGCGTCTTCGGGATCCCCGCCCTGTGCGCCATCACGTGGCGCATCGTGATCCCGCCCTTGCCTCGCCGCTCAAAGCCGGGGATGTACCTCGACACCGGCGCGTCCAGGTCCACCTGCCCGCGCTCGACGAGCAGGTGGATCAGCATCGAGGTGATCGACTTGGAGGCCGAGAAGAGGTTGAAGAGCGTCTGCGGCGTCGCCAGCACCCGCTCGATCCCCTGGTCCCCCGGGCCGCCGCCGCGCGCGTAGCCGATCGCCCGGTCGAGGATCACCTGCCCGCGGTGCCGCACGCACAGCGCCAGCGCCGGCTGCAAGCCCGTCCGGTAATAGCCCTCGACCGCCTCCCAGATCGCCGCCACGTCCCGCCGCCTCAGGCCGACCTCGCGCGCGTCCACCTCCTCGGCGCTGCGGGCCGTGACCGCCTGCGGATCGCCGACGAGCGCGCGGCCCCCCATCGCGGCGTGCCTCAGCCGATCCCGCCGCCGAACCCGGCCCTCGCGCCCTCTGCGATCACTCGCCATCGGCCGCGCAGCGGCCATGATCCGCCTCCTTGAACTCCAGGATCTGCCGCTGGTGCGCCAGGATCTCGCCGCAGCTCACGTCACCGTCACCGTCGTCGTCGAAGTCGAGCCCCGCGCCGTCGACACGGACCATGCGGAAGTTGCTGAAGTCGTCGTTGGGCTCGACGTCGTAGGGCGTCGAGCACAGGTTGTTCGTCGCCCCGAGCACCGTCTGCACGGTCAACAGCGACCCTTCGCCCTCGACGCTGCCGTCGGGCATCAGCTTCCCGGCCGCCGACTCCAGCGCCCGCTGGATGATGAAGATCTGGCAGCTCCCATTGCCGATATCGAGCGTCACGCCAGGGTTGCCGTCCTCGTCGGCGTCGAAGATCCGATCGTCGGGCAGATCGCCGGCCCGCGGGAAGAAGTCCGTCCGGGGGTCGTCCAGGCGGATGCCCCAGACCCGCGCCTTGACCCGGCTTCGGTAGCTGTTGCCCACGTTCGTGCCAAAGAGCGTGCTCTCGACCTGCATCGGGTTGGCCGTCTGCACGGTCGACAGCGGCACCACCGCCGCCAGCCCCGCCACGGGGGTGTTGGCGCTGACGCAGTCCTCGTGCACCTCCCGCAAGAGCAGCCCCTCCTGCACGATCTCCACCTTGCTGATGACCTGGTTGCGCGTCTCCTGCGTCAACCCGAAGAGGGTCGCGCAGCTCGACAGATCCACCGCCAGCGCCCACGTCCCCGTCATGTCCGTGAAGTCCACCGAGCCCTGGCCCGCGTCGCCGCCGACCTCGCCGCCGCCCGCGTCGATCTCCTGCGCCTCGAAGGCCCCGGGCGTCAGCGCGGGCTCACACCCCGCCGCAGTGCCCCCCAGGCCGCACGCCGCGGCCACCACCCACGGCGCCGCGCGCCGCCGCTTGGATCGTCCGATCATGGCGCCCTCCTAGAACTTCCAGCGCAGATCCAGCCCCACGGACAGGATCTGGCCAAAGGATTGAAAGCCCGGGAAGCCCGGGCTGCCGGTCTGCAAGCCCTCATGCTCGGGCACGGGCAGGCCCGTGACCGGGTCCGGTCGGTCGTCGGGCAGCTCGTCGCAGAGCGTCTCCACGCCGGGCGCGCAGTCCGGATACGCCAGCGCGCTGGCCTTGTCCGTGTCCCGCGCGACGAGGTGATGCAGCTGCATCACCCACGACAGCTCCACCTGCCCGTCCATCCACGGCAGCGGGTGACCGCCGCCGATCGACGCCACCACCCGGTCGTTGTCCACGTAGCTCGTCCGCCCCACCTGCTCAGGGACAGGAGTGGGCTCGAAGCCCAGCCCGGCCCGAAGCTCGAAGGCGTCGCTGAGGCGCTTCTCGACCCCGAGGCGGGCGCTGATGGTGTCTTCGAAGCCCTGATCCCGCTCGCCCTGGTGGTTGAGGTAGTTGCTCCAGAGGGCCAGAGTCGCGTCCAGGGACACGGTCAGGTCGTCCTGCTCGACGAAGGCCGCCCCGAAGGTGAAGGTGTGGGGGGTGTAGTTCTGGACCACCTTGATGCTCTGGAGGATGGGGAACTCGCCCTGCTCCTGAAAGCCCCGCACCTGGATCTCGTTGACCCCGTCGAAGGAGACAAAGAGCTCGCCGCGCCAGGAGAGCCCGAAGCGCAGCGACTCGGCGGGCTTGACCATCAGGCCGACGACCGGCGCCACCCGGCCGCTCTGGTCGTTCTCGAGGGTGATCTCGATGTCGCTCTGGTCGGTGGGGTTGTCGAGGTAGACCCGGTTGACACCCTCGATCTTGGGTAAGAAGGAGATCCCGGCGCCTATCGAGAGCGCGTCGGCCAGCCGCCACGAGGCCCCGAGCATGATGACCTGGCGCTGCTGGCGAGCGCCGAGCAGTTCGAAGTGGAGCTGGTTGCTGGCGTACTGCTCGCGCTCGTCGGCGAAGTGGGTCTGCTGCAAGCCCAGGCGGTTGACCGGCGTGAAGATCAGCGCCCCGACACGGAGATCGTCGATCCCGAAGGAGCCCACCATGCCAAAGAAAAACCCATACAGATCAATCACATCCTGAGTGTCCACGCGAGGGCGGAGGCGGAACTCGGAGGGTATGGCGGCGGAGTTGGTGCCGAGGTTGGGCAGGTCGTAGCCGGCAGGGCGTGGCTTGAGGCGGATCTGGGCGTTGTCCAGGGCGGTGACGAGGCCGAAGCCCATGTTGGTGTCCTGGAAGGCCATCGCCGCGACGTTGTAGTGCAGCGCGGACCAATCCTCGGCGGTGGCCGTCATCGCGCCGCCCATCGCGGCGCCGCGGGCGCCCGCGCCGAAGACTTCGAAGGGGTTGGCCGAGGCGGCGCCTGCGCCGGCGACGAGCGCGGCGCCGAACGCGGCGGCGAGCGCGGCGGACCTGACCCTGGACCGGAGGCGCCGCTTGAAGCTGAGGCCCGCGCCGGCCGACGGCACCTGTCCCGCGTCGAAACACCCTCGACGCCCGCCATGCCGCTTGAAGCTGAGGCCCGCGCTGACCGACGGCACCTCTGTGGCCCCAACGGGCCGCCCTGTGTCCATGCTCCCCCCTTGCCTCGCGCCTGCCGCCTCAGAGTAACCCGGCGAGTCGCGGCGTCAAAGTCGGCGCGCGCGGGATCTCCGCAGGCTCGCGCTCAGAGCCGCTCGATGAGCGTGACGTTGGCCTGGCCGCCGCCCTCGCACATG
>SYOX01000054.1 GCA_005804885.1 Pseudomonadota bacterium | reverse complement strand
TCCGACGCCCACAAGGCCGCCGTCTGCGGCGACACCGTCGGCGACCCCTTCAAGGACACCTCCGGCCCCTCGCTCAACATCCTGATCAAGCTCATGAGCGTCGTCGCCCTGGTCCTGGCCCCCTTCATGGTCACTCTGCAGTCCAAACCCGCGCCCCAGGCCGACAAGCCCGCCATCGTGGCCCCCGCCACCCCCGGCGCGCCCGCCAACGGCGCCGCGCCCACGAACCCTTGAGGAGACGCCGCCCTGCCCTTCCCGGACAAGGCGGCCCAAAGATCCATATGAACGCGGGTCCATCCGGAGCCGCCCAGAACGTGAGTAGTCGAGATGTCCGAGACCCAGGGTCAGTACAGAGAATACGAGACGATCTTCATCATGAGGCCCGACTCCACCGATCAGGCCGTCGAGCAAGTGCGCTCGCGCATCGACGGCGTCATGGAGAAGCTCCAGGGCCGCATCCTGAAGTTCGACAACTGGGGCAAGCGCAAGCTCGCCTTCTCCATCCGCGACAGGGCCGGCCAGCGCCAGCACGCCAAGGGCCTGTACACCTACATGCGCTTCGTCGGCACCTCCGATCTCGTCCCCGAGATCGAGCGCAACATGCGCATGCTTGAGCCCGTCCTGCGCTACATGACCATCAAGCTCGACGCCGACGTCGACCCGAACACCGTCGAAGAGCGCCTCGTCGCCGCCGAGGCCCGCGCCGCCGCCGCCGCCGCCCAGGCCCGCGAGATCCACAACAACGACGACGACGACGACGAAGACGACGATTGATTCTTCCCGTCGCGGTCAACCCAGGCCCCACCCGGGGGCATGGATTCCTTTGAACAACGCCTGAGCGCGGCGACAAGCCGCGCCCGGCTCGCCAGGCACGGTGCACGCCATGCAAGTCATTCTCCTCGAAGACGTCAACAAGCTCGGTGACATGGGCCAGATCGTCGATGTCAAGCCCGGCTTCGCCCGCAACTACCTCCTGCCCCAGGGCCTCGCCCTGCTGGCCTCCACCGGCAATGTCGCTCGCCTGAACCACCAGCGCCAGATGATCGAGGCCCGCCGCGTCCGCGAGCGCAACGAGGCCCTCGGCATCCAGCAGTCCGTCGACAGCGTCTCGGTCACCCTGCCCAAGAAGGCCGGCGAGAACGACAAGCTCTTCGGCTCGGTCACCAACCGCGACATCGCCACCGCCCTCGACGCCCTCGGCCACTCCGTCAACCCCAAGAAGATCCAGCTCGACAACCCCATCAAGGACCTCGGCGTCTACGACGTCAAGATCAAGCTCCACGCCGACGTCCACGCCAAGGTCCGCGTCTGGGTCGTGGCCCTCTGACGCCATGAAGGTCCCCATCGCCGTCCCCACCTTCGGCCCTGAAGAGCTCGAGGCCGCCCTCGAACCCCTCAAGACCGGCTGGGTCGCCCAGGGACCCCGCGTGGCCGCCTTCGAAGCCGCCTTCGCCGACTACGCGCGCTGCCCCCACGCGCTGGCCAACTCCAGCGGCACCGCCGCCCTCCACCTCGCCCTGGCCGCCCTCAACATCGGTCCAGGCGACGAGGTCGTCGTCCCCTCCTTCACCTGGGTCTCCTGCGCCAACGTCGTCGAGCTGCTCGGCGCCACCGCCGTCCTCTGCGACGTCGACCCCCGCACCTTCTGCGCCAGCGCCGACCACTTCCAGGCCGCCCTGACCTCAAGAACCCGCGCCCTGATGCCCGTCCACCTCTTCGGCCACGTCGCCGACATGCGCGACATCATGGCGCTGGCACAACGGCACGACCTCGCCGTCGTCGAGGACGCCGCCTGCGCCGCCGGGAGCTGGCTCGACGGACAGCACGCCGGCACCTTCGGACACGTCGGCGCCTTCAGCTTCCACCCACGCAAGGTCCTGACCGCCGGCGAGGGCGGCCTCACGATCACCGGCGACGCCGCGATCAACGCTCGCATCGCCTCGCTCCGCAACCACGGCGCTGAAGGCCTCCTCGTCCCCGACGACCACCTCGACCAGCACGCCGCCCTGACCCCCTCGGCCTTCAACGACGCCCACCCCGGCGCCGCCGCCTACGTCATGGCCGACTACGTCCGCCCAGGCTTCAACTACCGCCTGACCGACATCCAGGGCGCCATCCTCCACGCACAGCTCCGCCGCCTCGACGGCTTCGTCCAGGCCCGCGACAGGCTCGCCAACCGCTACCGACAGGCCCTCGACGGCCTCCCCCTCGATCTGCCCTCCCCCCCCGAAGGCATGATCCACGCCTGGCAGTCCTACGTCGTCACCGTCCACCACGACGCCCCGATCTCCCGCGACGCCCTCGCAGACGCACTCGCCGCCGAAGGCATCCAGACCCGACAGGGCACCCACGCCATCCACCTCCTCGGCGCCTACCGCGATCGCTACACCCCCGAAGCCTTCCCCGGCGCCCTCCAGGCCCACCGCCGCTCACTCGCCCTGCCCCTCTACCCCACCCTCTCCGACGAGCTCCAGGATTACGTCATCGACGCCATCCGCCGCGCCATCGCCTGAACGCTCGTATCGTATTCACCCATCACAGACACGGGTGGATCGCACACTCCACCCCATGTCCGCCGCACTCCACCCCCTGTCCCCCGTGAGCCACTGGCTCCCTCGCTGCGCAAGGCTGTCTCTTGGTCACATCTCATCGGAGCCCGTCGTGGTGGGGGTTGTTGTTGTTGAGAGGTTGTTGGGAGGATGATTGTTCTGTGTCACGG
>SYOX01000053.1 GCA_005804885.1 Pseudomonadota bacterium | reverse complement strand
GGGACCCGGCGCAGAGCCCTCTGAGCCCTTTTGACAGGCCCACGGGTCGATGAAGGATGGCGGCCAACACGGGATCGAGTTTTTGAGCAAGGCCAATGCACTGACCCCAGACCCATCAACTGAGTCTCCCATCGACCCCCGCCATGACGGGCTCCGATGAGATGTGACTAAGAGACAGCCTTGCGCAGCGAGGGAGCCAGTGGCTCACGGGGGACAGGGGGTCGAGTGCGATCCGCCCGTGTCCGTAATACAAGCGTCCCCCCTCCTTCCGGAGGGAGGAGGGGGACAGGGGGTGGAGTGTGGGGCGATCAGGCGGCGGTCGTGGCGGCGGGCTCGGCGTCGAGGAGGGTCTGAGGGGTGACCTCGGCGCCGCAGGCGGGGCAGAGGGAGGCCTCGACGCGGATGGCGGCCTGGCAGGCGGGGCAGGGTCGGCGGTGTCGCCTCTCATGGGCGCGCTGCGCGGCGTTTAGGGCGAAGGCGGCCAGCGTCGAGCCGATGATCATGAGGGCGGCCAGCGCCACGGCGACGAAGGGGAGCAGGACGATGATGGTCAACAGGCCCGCGACGCCGCCGGCCTCGATCCAGCGCCACCACTTGCTGGGGACGGCCAGGGCCTCGAAGGCGTCCAGCGCCTTGGATCGCAGCCAGCCTAAGCCGAGCGAGGCGGCGACGGAGACGATCAGGGAGGCGGTCAGGACGCCGCCCTGGCCGGCGCCCGCGGTGTGGATGAGGTCGAGCAGGGAGGGCAGGGCGGCGTCGGAGGCGGGGAGGGTGGCCGGGTCGTAGCCCATGCTGACAAGGAGGAAGGCGGTCATGAGGGCGACTGCGGTGCAGATGACCTGATTGGGGATCTTCATGACCTGTTCGAAGTCGGGATCGGTGCGGACGAAGTGCTCGACGACGGCCAGGGCGCCGAGGACGCCGATGACGTAGGGGTTGAGGATCCAGCCGAGGCCCTCGGCCAGCTCGGTCTTGGCGACGAAGGCGGCATAGAGCTGGATCAAGAAGAGGGTCAGGACGGGTCGAGCGCCGGTCAGGCCGCCGGCGGCGACGGCCTGGCTGATGATGACGATGGGGTTCATGTCCCCTCCTTGTGGTTAGATCCAGCCGAGGAACATGGCCCAGAGCCCCTGGGCGGCCTCGATGATGAAGAGGGTCGCGGCGACGGCCGCGGCGGAGATCCCCAGCGCGGCGCCGGTCAGGCCCAGCGGCAGGCCCCACTCCCAGAGCTGGAGCGAGGAGTCGCCGGAGGCCGCGCGGCGCAGGCGGCCCCGCAAGAAGAAGATGGAGCCCTCGACGAAGAGGGCGACGAAGAGGACCGAGGCGAGCATCTTGAGGGGCATGTTGGCCCACGGCACCAGCGTGAGCAGCTCGTTGCACACCAGCGCCATCAACCCCGTGATCAGCATCCAGAGGCGCAGCGTGAAGCGGGAGGTGAAGCGCCGCAGCGGGTCAAACCACTGCAAGGGCGACCGGATGATCGCCAACCTGGCGTAGATCATCGCCGCGACGGTCAGGAGCGTGGCGGCCAGCGGGAACATGCCGGTGGCGAAGGTCGAGGCCGCCAGGATCCCATAGACCCACCAGCGGCGGCGTGACCATCGGGCGTCAAGGGCGAGGATCAGGGCGTCGGCGTCGGCGTCGCGTTGCCAGCGAGAGACGCGCCCGCAGCCCTCGCAGGCCTCGCCCTTGAGCAGGATCCGGGCGCTGACGGGCTCGGCGCAATGCGCGCACCGCCGCTTGAGGATCAACGCCCGCTGGTGGGCCTCTGGAGCGCCTCGTGTCATCACATTGGAAAGCTGGCTGTCGTCAGTCATTCATGGACCTCGCGCCCTGGATCATGGTCCCTCAGGGTGGGCAAGGCAATAGGGCCTCGCCTCCTTCGCCCCCTCTGATCGCGTGGAGCCCGTCGCTGCCGGCGTCGCCCGCGCTCTCAAGGGGGCTGGATGTCGCAAGATCCCGCGCCGCGCCCGTCCGCCGCGAGCCCTCGCGCGCGGCTGCCTTGAGGTTTGTGCCGCGCTGGCGATAGAACAGTGTCCAGCGGAGACGACGAGCCTCGTCGGTGACCCCATCGACGGCGGGGGAGGGTGCATGGAGTATCAGGCCAGAGCGCAGCAGGCCTTGAACCTTGTGGGGGCGGGGCGCTATCGGGACGCGGAGCCCCTGCTGCGCGAGCTGATGCGCTACACCTACGTCGTGGACTTCGAGTACGACGACTGGCTCAGGGCGCTGTCGGACTGCAACAAGGCCCTCGGCCAGCAGGTCCCCGCCGGCTACATCTACCTCTACCTTCACTACTTCGATCTGGCCTACGAGTGCTTCAGCCGCGCGGACAACAAGCTCGATCTGGCGCTCTGCGAGGAGGTGCGGGGCCGCTACGAGCAGGCCGCGACCCTCTACCACGCCGAGGAGTACTACGTGCGCGCCGCCATCAACCTGGAGCGCACCGGCAACTGGACCCGCGCCATCGTCGCCTGGGAGACCGCCCGCTCCAACCTCCACCCCGAGCGCACCCCCTATCCCTTCGCGCTCGCCACCGTCAACCTCGCCCTCGCCCTGCGGCAGGTCGGCGACATGGCCCGCGCCCGCGACCTCTTCGTCCAGGCCATCATGATCATCGAGGGCATGGCCGACGAGTGGGAGACCATGGGCTTCCTCGACGAGGCCCTCGGCGCCTACCACGTCCTCTGCCTCATCGGGCAGACCGAGCAGCGCTTCGAAAACCTCGCCGAGGGCTACTGCAACGCCGTTCGCCTGCTCAAAGAGCAGGGCCAGACCTACCGCGCTTTTCGATACTATGCAGCATTAACCAATTACGGCGAGAACTTAGGTGAGGATCACGCCGTAGCGACGCTGCACCGGGAGGCGGCTGATTTCGCGGTGCGGACCGGGACCCTCTACCAGAACTTCTTCCTCCATCAGGCCGCCGAGGCCTACCTGCGGGTGGCCGGTCGGACGCGAGAGCAGTCCAATTTTCCTGAGCTGGCGGAGAACGCCTACCTCGCGGCCATCGACGCCTTCAACCAGATGGGCGACATCAAGAGCGTGGAGCGCTGCTACAAGGCCCTGTCCACGCTGGAGCTGGATCAGGAGAAGACGGATCGCTACGCGCGCATCGCCGTCGAGACGCGCGCCATGACCCACCCGCCGGTGGAGATCTACGAGCCCAGCCGGCTTCTGCTCACGCCGCCGGAGCTGCCGCCGGTCTGGCGCGACGAGCTGATGGAGTGGGAGTCGGGCGACGACCCCATGGCCGTGCTCACGAGCATCGTGTGGAACCTGGAGTTTGGCGACGTGGCCCGCCGCCACGCCCTCAACCTCATCCTCTACCAACTCGATCTGAAGGCCCGGCAGGTCAAGGACGATCCCAACCTTCAGCGCGAGATCGCCCAGGCGATGGGGGGCTTGCGCTACACCATCGCCTACAAGACGCTGCGCCAGCTCATCGAGAGCAAGCACAAGGAGGTCCGCGCCGAGGTGATGACCGCCGCAGGGCGCATGGGCCACCCCAAGGCCTTCATCTTGATGGAGCTGGGCCTGCTCGATCAGGACGAGTCGGTGTGGCGGGCGGCGCTCGGCGCGGTGGCCTCGCACACCTACCCCGAGGCCTACGACCACCTCGTGAGGCTCTTTCAGCAGAGCTCCAACCCCGAGGTGCGCCAGGTGGCCTTGAGGACTCTGGGGCAGATCAAGAGCTTCGAGGCGGCCGAGTACCTCTGGGGCTTGCTCAGGAGCGAGGCTCAGGCCGAGGAGCGGGCGATGCAGGAGGTCGCGGCGCAGGCCTTGCGAGCCAACCTGACCTCGGAGTGGCGGGCGGTCTTCCGCAGCCGGCTCTACGCCGAGCCGGAGGAGATCCGGGAGCGCCTGCGGGCCATCCTGGGGTGATGAGGCCGCGGCGTCGGCGGTGGTCCGGGCAGGGGCGCTGGAGGCCGCGCGCTGGCCGAGGTCCATCGGGCGGTCGACGGGTGCGGGCGGATCGAGGGTGAGCGATGTCGACGCGAGAACTCCTGATTCAGATCGAGCACATGCTGTCGCGGGGCGATCACCGGGCCGCGGCGATAGGCTGCGAGGAGATCGGCGATCTGTCGCGGGCGCGCTCGCTCTACGAGGGGCTCTTTGATTACAAGAGCGCGGGGCGGCTGGCCGAGATGCAGGGCGACGCGCTGGGCGCCCTTGAGCTCTACCTGAAGTCCGGCGAGGTGCAGTTGGCCGAGGCGGTGCGGCGGGCGTTGATGGCGGATCTCTCCGACGATCTCCCGGCGGCCCTGGCGCTCTATGAGCGGCGCGGGTTTACGCTCCAGGCCGGTGAGCTGGCCGAGTCGATAGGGCGGATGGCCCAGGCCGCAGAGCTCTACATCAAGGCCAGCAACCACAAGAGGGCCGGCGCGCTGCTGGAGCGCCTCGGCAGGCTTCGGGAGGCCGGCGAGGCCTACGAGAAGAGCCTCGTGGGGCTGCCCGACGACCCTGAGGCGAACCTCGGCCTCGGGCGAGTCCTCCAGCGCTTCGGGCGGCACAAGGAGGCCCTGAGGTTGCTGTGCGTCAGCGCCCAGGAGCCGGCCTTCGTGGCCGAGTCGGCCAGGCGCATCGCGTGCGCCTTCTTCAAGCTCGGCTTTCTGGAGTCCGGGCGTACGGCGCTTGAGCTGGCGGGGCTGCCGCGCGGGCTCGACCCGGATGACTTCGTGCGGCCCTTCGAGGATGAGCTCCAGCATGAGCTGGAGGCCGGCGCCCACGGTACCGGCCAGGGGGCCAGCGCCAGCGGGGCGCTGGAGGGCCGCTACAGGATGGAGAAGCCCCTGGGCGGGCGGATCGGGGCGACCTTCCTGGGGCGCGACCTGCTCAACGACGCGCCGGTCGTGCTGCGCTTCTTCCCCGGCTCGGTGGCCGAGAACGCCGAGTACTACGACGAGCTTGAGCGGCTCAAGAACACGCGGCTGGCCGGCCACGTCCGGGTGCTGGAGATCAACAGGGAGGGGGGCTTCGTCGTGACGGAGTTCGTCGAGGGCCAGTCGCTGCTGGGGGAGCTGCGCTCGGAGTCCCCGCCCAACGCGCTGCGGTGCCGCGGCTACGCGCTTCAGATCCTCGACGCGGTCGGGGCCGCCCATCAGGTCGGCGTGCTCCACGGGGCGCTCTCGCCGGCCTCGATCAGGATCGCGCCGGGCGGCGCGTGCCTCGTGGACGACTGGGGGGTCAGGCACATCGAGAAGCGCATGGCCACCCAGACGGGCGGCGAGGAGTCGACCTTCGCCTACCGGGCGCCGGAGCTGAACATCGGCAGGGGCGCGGACCTCAGGGCCGATCTCTACGCCGTGGCCGCGATCCTCTACCGCGCGCTCGTCGGGCAGGCCCCGGTGATGGGGCGCGGCGCCGAGGGCCTGGAGGGCTGGCCGGCGCCCTTCGCCGAGTTCTTCGCCGTAGCGCTCGACGCCAACGCCGCCGCGCGCCACCCCAGCCACGACCGCTTCCGCCGCGCCCTCCAGGCGCTGCCCTGGAATCAGGTCGCCCAACGGGCCCTGAGCCCGCCCGCGCCCGTCCAGGCCGTCGAAGAGGGGCGCGGCCCCCGCTTCGTCTGCGATCGCCCGCCCGCCCCCGGAGAGCGCGTCACCGCGCGGGACACCCTGCTCGGCCGCGACGTGCGCCTCCTGAAGCTGCCCGACGAGCGGGAGCTGTCCGCCCACCTCATCGACCGGCTCACCGCCCTGGCTGGTCCGGAAGTGCCCGTATTTCAAGACATCTTGCGCTTTGATGTCGAGGAGGGCGCGATCGTCCTGGAGGTGATGAAGGGCGAGCCGGTGCGTTCCATCGTGGCGCGCCAGGGCGCCATCGAGCCCTCGATCGCGCTGGAGGCCGGCGAGCCGCTGCTGGCCGCCCTGGCCGCCGCACACGCCGGGGGCGTGGGGCTCGGTCAGGTCAACCCCGACACGATCGTCTTCGACGGCGACGGCCTGCGCGCCCCCATCGAGGGCGCGCTGCTGAAGCAGGAGCTGTCCCAGACCCAGGCCATCGCCGAGGACGCCCGCGGCTACTGGGAGGCGCTGCTGCTGGTCACCGAGGGGGCGCCCTCGGCCCGGCCCGGCCCCAAGGCGCTCATTCAGGTCCTCCTGCGCTCCGGTCACCTGCTCCCCGTCGACGTTCAGCCCTTGACGGACCAGATCCCCGCCTCGGAGGGCTCCTTGGCCGCCTTCCCCGGCTGGTTCGACGAGCTCCGCCGCGCCGTCGACGCCTGCCTCGCCCGACGCGCGGTCCTCGATCGCCTTGAGCGCGTCGTCGCCGCCGAGCACGGGGCCAACGACCTCGCCAGCGCGTGGCTCGCCCAGCGCCGCCGCGCCCTGGGGATGGATTAGATGCCCGCTCCCCCCTCGACCAGGGTGTGGAAGGGCGGCAGCAGGCGCACGCGAGGGTCGTGAGAGGCCAGCGAGGCCAGCAGGAGCAGATCCGAGCGGCTGTAGGCCTTGCGGACGCTGATGAGCGCGTCGTGGACGAAGGCCTCATCGTAGAGCAGCGGCAGCCCCAGCCGCGAGATCGTCAGCAGCGCCGGGATCCGCGCCACATCGACCATGAAGAAGCCCAGGCGCGAGACGCGCGCGGCCTCGGCCATCGCCCGCGCCACCTTGCCCGGCCGGAAGTGGTGCAGAGTCTGGAGGCAGATCGCCAGATCGTAGGCGCCGCCCTCCACCCCCCGCATGTCCAGCGCGTCGATCACCTCCAGCGCCACGTCGCCGTGCTCCGCCGCCAGGTTGGCGCGGGCCTGCTCGACCGTCTCGGGGAAGAGGTCGCCGCCGGTGATCTCCAGCGGCACGCCGTGCTCGCGCGACCAGACGGACATCGCCGCGCAGAAGTTGCCGTCTCCGCACCCGATCTCGAGAACCCGCACGGGCCGCCCGATCGCCCCGGAGAGCCTCGTGAGCCGAGGGCCGAGGGCGCGCAGCACCGTCGGCGCGAAGCGGCTCAAGCGGTTGAAGTGCCCAAGCTGTTCGAGGATGCGGGCGCGGACGTGCTCGGGCGTCTCGGGGAAGTCCAGCAGCTCAAGCACCTCGGTCGTCGTCAGCCCGTCCCACAGGTTGTAGAGCCTGTGCGCCAGCGGGGCGTCCCTCATGGCGATCGCGGCTTGCCTGTATCCCCGCCAGATGTCCGACACCGCGTCCTCGAAGCGATCCAGCGATCCGGCCTCGCCGCTCTTGAGGATCGCCCGAAGCGCCGGGCCGTGCTCGCTCGACAGCGAACTCGCCAGATCGCGGCGCACGCGGGTTGGCTTCGTCCGGGACATGATCCTAGCTGCCTGAGAGGGTGTCGTAAGAGCCGAAGGTCATGCTGAAGACGCCCCTGCCGCGCGTCATCGAGCGCAGCGCGGTGCTGTAGCCGAACATTTTCCTCAATGAAACCTTGGCCTTGACCAGCTTCGAAGGGCCCTGGTCCTGCACGTCCTCGATGCGACCATGGCGTTGGGAGAGGTCGCCGATGATGTCGCCGAGGGACTCCTCGGGGATGGTGATCTCGGCGTCCATGATGGGCTCCAGGATCGCGGCGCGGCCATCCCGCAGCGCATTGCGCACCGCGATGCCTGTGGCGATCCGGTAGCCGAGCGGGGTCAGCAGCGCACCCGGCTCTGGGAACTCGATGGCCTTGATCTCCACCTCCACGTCGACGACCTGCTCGCCCTGGATCGGGCCGCTGACGAGCCCGTCGGTGCCGCCATCGTTGAGCGCCTTGATCAGATCGGGCTTCATCCTCGGGTCCTCGGCCGTCAGGCGCGTCCGCTGCCCCTCGCCTCGACCCAGCGGCCTGACGACCACCGTGACATGCCCGAAGATGGACTCGTCGTCCGTGTTGCGCTCAAAGAGCCCCACGCCCTGGCTCTCGGTCATGAGCGTCTCCTTGAAGACGACGTTGGGCGAGCCCATGCGCGACGGCAGGCCATACTCCCGAAGGATGCGATCGGCGACGATCTCCAGGTGGAGCTCGCCCATGCCGCTGATGATGATCTCGCCGGTGTCGCTGTCCTCCTTGAAGCGGAAGGTCGGGTCCTCGTCGGCGGTCTTCAGGAGCACCTCGATGAGCTTGTCCTTGTCCTGGCGCCGCTCGGGCTCGATGGAGGCGTTGATGACGGGCGTCCTGGCCTCGATGGACTCCAGCAGGATCTGGTGGGCCGGATCGCACAGCGAGTCGCCCGTCGTCGACAGCTTCAGGCCCGTGACCGCGATGATGTCCCCCGCCGTGGCCTCCTTGATCGGCGTGCGCTTGTTGCTGTGGACCCGGAAGAGCCGCGAGGCCCGCTCCGAGATCCCCTGCGTCGCGTTGTAGAGCTTGTCGCCCTCGGTGATCTTGCCCGAGTAGATCCTCACGAAGACGATCTTGCGGCCCTCGACCATCTGCACCTTGAAGGCCAGCGCCGCCATCGGCGCCTTCGCGCTGTGGGGCCTGGAGACCGGCTCGCCCGTGTGCGCGTGCGTGCCCTGCACCTCGGGGAGGTCCTCCGGCGAGGGCAAGAAGTCGACGACGGCGTCGAGCAGGGGCTGAACGCCCTTGTTGCGCAGCCCCGAGCCGCACAGCACCGGCACCGCCTCCAGCGCGATCGTCGCCTTGCGCAGCGCCGCCTTGATCATCGCCGTCGAGACCTCCTGGCCCTCAAGGTAGGCCTCGGCGATGCCGTCGTTGACCATCGAGAGCCCTTCGAGCAGCTCCTCCCTGGCCTTGGCCGCCGCCTCCGCCATCTCCGACGGGATCGGCCCGACCTGCGGCTCCCAGCCCTGATCCTCCTCCCGGAAGTGGATGGCCCGCATCTCGATCAGATCCACGCAGCCCTTGAAGGACGACTCCGAGCCTATCGGGATCTGGATGGGCAGCGGCCTGGCGCCCAGGCGCCGCTGGATCGAGGCCACGCTCATCGCGAAGTCCGCCCCCATCCTGTCCATCTTGTTGATGAAGGCCAGCCGCGGCACCCGGTGCTTGTCAGCCTGGAACCACACCGTCTCGGATTGCGGCTCGACCCCGTGCACCCCGTCAAAGAGCGCCACGACCCCGTCAAGAATCCGCAGTGAGCGCTCCACCTCCACCGTGAAGTCCACGTGCCCCGGCGTGTCGATCAGCTGGATCTGGCACCCGCGCCACTCCAGCTGCGTGACCGCCGACATGATCGTGATCCCCTTCTCCTGCTCCTGGATCATCTTGTCCATCTCGGCCTCGCCGTCGTGGACCTCGCCGGTCTTATGGATGACTCCCGAGT